>CANQCN010000079.1 GCA_947589685.1 uncultured Clostridia bacterium | reverse complement strand
AAGTCAAACGGCTTGAGTGTTTTGAATAAATACTTGCAAATATGCAGAAGGGCCGCCGCTTAACGCGACAGCCCCCTTTCGTTTCTTTTGATTATTCCGACAAGGCGATTTCTTCCTCCGACAGCTTGCGCTTTGCATAGGACGAGCAACCCGCTTCGACGGCGATGACGGTTATCATATGTATCAACGCCACGCCGAAAGGTACCACCACCAACACGTCGAGATCCACGCCGAAACGATAGTACAACACGGGTACGGCTGTCACGAGCAGTACCGTCCACAAGTATCCCAACAAATGCAACGCAAACATCGGCGCTATTACGCCGTAATTTTTTACGTCGCTTGTCGTTTTGTCGCCGATCCCCGCAAACAAAAACGCGGGAAACTTTACCTTTATGCGGCGAAAATACTTTGGGTCGAAATTCAAAAAGCGTTGACGGACAGGCACCGTCGCCGACGTAAACGCCGCAGCCAAAAGCGTTGCAAAAACTACTATAAATATCATCCAAGGTTCGTTGTTCATATGTTCACCCGTAAATATTGTACCGCAAACGTCGCAAAAGTCAACTTTATGACGAACATTTTGCTTTTTTTAGTTGTTGTCGCCGTCGTTTTGCACCTCCGACTCGACTTGCGCGGACGTTTCGTCCTGCTCGGCGCAGTCGGGCGCGTCTTTCACGTCGGCGTGTATCTCCGACAGCTTCGCCTCGCGGAATTTTTTGTTTTCGCGACGGACAAAATAGGTGGGAACAAACATCAACGCCGACACCGCCGCAGCAAACAAAAACAGCTCAAACGGATAAACGTGGTCGTGCAGTTGATAGCCATCTTTCATTTGCGGAATGGGAAAATATCCGGGAGCGGGCGCCACGTCGAATTGTTCCACCGTGGGACCGAAGCCGTTGATGATTAGCGGACAAAAAATGCTGGCTATCACCATGGGCAGCGTCACGAAAATGATTATCCTTACGCCTTGAAAACAGCCCGCCTTTTCCGCGGGGGTATAGTCGCGCGCCGTGGCGTTGAACAGTCCCGCCGCAAGCAGAGAGGCGCTTTCGACGAGCGTGCCGCCCACTATAAACAGCGCGTAGGTAGCTGCCATATTGTTGTTGACAAATTTGACAAGGTAAACAAGCAATCCGCCCAACACGCCCGCGGCAGCCACGGGATAGAAAAATTTGTCCTTGCCGAACTTGTCCATAAGCTTACCGCCTGCCACAGCCATAGCCGCCGAGAGCAAAATCACAACGGCGAGAGGAATGACAAAATCACCGCCAAACCCCAACGTGTACTGCAAGATCATTATCATATAGGGCTGCCACAGCTGCATCGCAAGCCCCGAAAGCATCATTCCGACAAGACAGATGTAGATCATCTTGTGCTTTTTGACGTTTTGAGGACGAAAACCGTACGCCACCTCGGACAGATACTTGCCGGAACGGTCGGGTTTAAGGCGAGGACTGTCCTTCATCAAAAACAATCCCGCAACACCCGCAAGCGAAGTCATGCCGCCGAGAATAATGAAAAACAACGTCCATTGACCGTTATCCGTCAAGCCGTTGAAGCCGACGAATATTATCATAAGCGCCGCGACGGGCATTATCGAAAGAATGACGTCCACAAAACCGCGATTGGTAATGTCGGTGACGTCGGTCACCCAACTGCTGAATGCCGCGTCGTTGGAAATGGAGCCGAATACCGTCATCACGCAGTCCATTACCACAAATATTGCCACGACCCACACCACGTCCTGCCCGGAAAAGTGTTCGTTGCCGAAAAAAGCAAAGCTTGCCGTGACCAAACCCCATATTATGTAACCCCATGCGACAAAAACCTTGCGTTTGCCTACGCGATCGGACAACACGCCGCCGAAAATGGTGACCAATGCCGCCACGACCGCGCTTGCGGCGACCGTTGCGCTTGTAGCCCAGCCGTCGGTTGTGATCTGCTTTTGAATATATGTGGAAAAATACATATTTTCCACCATCCAGGCAAGCTGTCCCATCAATCCGAAAATGACTATCGACAGCCAAATGCGCGCGCCCAGCTTGTTGGATCTTTTTACTACGACTTCTGCCATAAAACGCTCCTGTTGAGTATATAGCTCATTATATCATATACCGACGCAGATTTCAATAGTGAATTAAGTCGCTCGTGGGGTCGCGTCGGGTATTCGATGCAAAACGGCTTCGCTTCGCGCACTGCGTGCGCTCGTTGCAGATTGTTTTGCATCGAACACCCTCGCTCCTAGTGAAATAAGGACGGACTTTATATAAAATTGCTTCACTGCGTGTGCCACACCGTTTAGCGACATTGTCGAGACTTGGTGTGGCACACTTGTTGCAGATTATTTTGCATGGGGCGTACTCGCTCCCGGTGAAACAAGGTCGAACATCAGTTAGACGAAAGAGTTTGTTTCCATTCGGACTGTGATTGGTAAAAAAATAAAATATGACTTTTTATACCACTCTTCCACCGCGTCCTCTCCCACACAATTTTCGCAAGCTCAAATCGTGCGGGTACCCTTTTGGCGGTCCCGACTGCGTTGGTGCATTAGAAAAGCACCAACTTGCCCGCGCTCACGGCGAAG
>CANQCN010000078.1 GCA_947589685.1 uncultured Clostridia bacterium | reverse complement strand
CTCAAAGAACACGAAAAGGGATCGCAGCTTGCAATAGACAACGTTATCCCCTTGTTGGAAAAGCTAAGCTCTCTTTTGGACAAGGCTACCAACAGACCCAAGCCCAACTACTTTACTCTCGGCTACTATATGCTCAAAAACCCCGACGCAAATCTGGACGATATGCCCATAGAAGAGCTGACGGAAATGACAAGGAAGTACCTGGACGAGAACTTTATGCTGGACTTCATATCCGAAGGCGCAAAGGGCTTGCAATACTCGCATACCAACAGTATAGCGGCAAAAAAGCAGCTGCTCGAAGCAACCGACAGCTTGTTGGAGTACTTCCGCAATGACGTATTGGACAAAAAGACATCCTACGAGCAGGCGAAAGCAATTTCAAAACAGGTAGAAGCAGCAATAGACAGATTGGAGATAGTAAAGAACAGCACTCAGTACACATTCCGAAGCAGTATCTACTCTGCCCTCGACAAGTACTTTGCGGGGCTAACGCACAATCCCAAGGAGCAAAAACGCTTTGACAAACAAACGGCAAAGCGTGACGCATTGATCGCAAAGGGTAAAACTCCGGATTGGAAGGTAGTGCCTGCCGCATTGTTCGATCTTGAATTGGGCAAAAAGAATATCCGTGCGGTATTGCACAATCTCAGAGCCGGTCTGCGCAAGGATATATCCGACGACGAAACGTACGATCCGCAGGAACGTATGGTAGCGTTAATAGACTATCTCAAAGAGCAAGCCTCCGCCGTGGTGTACAAGGTAACCCCCAAGATGGCGAAAGCCAAGGCGTTGAAGCTGTTGGAAGAGGTCGGTATCCCCGAACCCGCCATAAGATACAAACAGTATCCCTTTGAGTTCAGCGGCGGTATGCGGCAAAGGATAGTTATTGCGATAGCTCTTGCCGCCAACCCGGATATACTTATCTGCGACGAGCCTACCACCGCATTGGACGTTACCATTCAAGCCCAGATATTGGAGCTGATCAACAGGATAAAAGCGGAAAGACACTTGTCGGTAATATTTATTACCCACAACCTGGGCGTAGTGGCGAATATGGCGGACAGGATAGCCGTTATGTATGCGGGCAAGATAGTGGAATACGGAACAAGCGACGACGTGTTTTACGATCCGAGACATCCGTACACCTGGGCATTGCTGAGCAGTATGCCCGACCTTGACACCAAGGAGAAATTGGAAGCTATACCGGGCACGCCTCCCAATATGATCTTTCCTCCCAAGGGCGACGCGTTTGCAGCGCGCAACAAGTACGCTATGGAGATAGACTTCGAAGAGCAGCCGCCGATGTTTCAAATTAGCGACACGCACTATGCGGCTACCTGGCTGCTGCATCCCAAGGCGCCCAAAGTGGAGCCTCCCAAGATAGTTACCGACCGTATTGCCAGAATGAAGAATAAGGAGGCAAAGAAATGAGCGACGCAAAACTCAAAGAACAAACGACAGCCTCTGCTCGTCCGACCGACGAGGCATTGTTGAGCGTACAGCACCTGGAACAATTCTTCAAGATGGGCAGACAGCAGCTTAAAGCGGTAAACGACGTATCCTTTGACATCTACAAAGGGGAAGTATTCGGACTTGTGGGCGAAAGCGGCTGCGGCAAGACGACCACGGGCAGAAGCATAATAAGGCTGTACGACATCACGGGCGGCAGCGTGTACTTCGAAGGTACTCGAATTGCCGCGGGGGTACGCAGATACAAAGAGGCGATAGCCCAAGCCAAGGCAAAGCTGAAAGCCGAGACCGAAGAGCTATCGGCAAAGTGCGCGGAGGAAAAGGCGAACGCTTCCGAAGAAGAGAAGCAAGAAATAGACTCCAAGTATGCCGAAAAGATAAGTCAATGCAAGGCGGAGTGTAAAAAGGTAACGGACGAACAAAAAGCCGAGATAAAGAAAGCCAAGTTCGATCACAAGTACTGCAACAGAGAGTATGCCCGCGCTCAGCAAAAGATAGTGGACGAGGAATACGCTCCCAAGCTGGAAGCCGCCGCCACCGAAGAAGAGAAAGCGGCGATCACCGAAGAATACCGCAAAGCGAGACGACTTGCGGGCAAGGACAGGATCACCAACAAGATACAGATGATCTTCCAGGACCCGATAGCGTCGCTCGATCCCCGTATGACGGTGAGAGAGATCATAGCCGAGGGGCTTGTCATCCGCGGAATAAAGGATAAAAAGGTAATAGACGAAAAGGTATACCAAGTGTTGGACCTTGTGGGACTTGTTCCCGAACATGCGGGCAGATACCCGCACGAATTCAGCGGCGGACAACGTCAGCGCATAGGCATAGCGCGAGCGATAGTACTCAACCCCGAACTCATCATTGCCGACGAACCCATAAGCGCATTGGACGTATCCATACAAGCGCAGGTAATAAACCTGCTAAACGATCTGCGAGACAGATTGGGGCTTACGATACTGTTTATTGCGCACGACTTGTCGGTGGTAAAGTATTTCAGCGACAGGATAGCGGTGATGTACTTCGGCAATCTCGTAGAGCTGACCACCAGCGACGAGCTGTTTGCTCACCCGCTGCACCCGTACACCAAGAGCTTGCTTTCGGCGATACCCGTGCCCGATCCTCACTACGAAAAGCAGCGCAAACGCATAACGTACAATCCGCTTGCCTCGCACGATTACAGCACGGACAAACCGAGCCTGCGCGAAGTTGCTCCCGGACACTTTGTACACTGCAACGACGCGGAATTCGCCCGCTACCAACAAGAATTGAAGTAACGCCGACTTTT
>CANQCN010000077.1 GCA_947589685.1 uncultured Clostridia bacterium | reverse complement strand
AGCTTGCGAAAATTGTGTGGGAGAGGACGACCCGCCTGTCAGCGGTATCGACCGCATTGTGTGCGGTTGGTGCTGACTAAGGCATGGGAGGACGAGACTGAGGGGTTTGAAAAAGTAGCCTCAAAAATGTTAGTAAGACACAACCCCAAACTTACAAAAAATGCGCAAAATTTGCGCAAGAACATGACAAAAGAAGAGCGGCATCTTTGGTACGATTTTTTGAGGAACTATCCGATCAAATTTCGTAGACAATATATAGTAAACAACTACATTGCCGACTTTTACTGTGAAAAAGCGAATTTAGTCATAGAGCTTGACGGGTCACAACATTATGAACCGAGAGCAAAGCTTAAAGATCAAATTCGAACGGAACGATTGGAACAATACGGTTTGGAAGTGATACGATTTCCAAATGGAGTAATAAACCAACGTTTCAGAGAAGTATGCGAATATATTGAAATGTATGTGCAAGCAAGAGTGACGGGTCAAACCCCTCAGTCTGCTGTCGCAGACAGCTCCCCTTCCTCATGAAGGGGCGCCAAAACTGTGACGCACAGCATTCGTAATATATAACAAATTGTTGTTTGTTTTTGTTCGTTGGGACAAAACTTTACAACAGTATCAAAAGGCTCCACTTGATGAGCAAGGTGGCGTGGCGAGTCAATCACCACATTATGGTTTTGACCGCAGTTTCGTCGAAACGTGAATTATCGTTTTCGGCAATTACATTGTCCGAATGGTAACAAGTTGATAGCCGCAGCTGTCAAAGGCTCCACTTGATGAGCAAGGGGAGCTGGCACCCGTAAGGGTGACTGAGGGGTTTGACATTCAAACTCACTCCGCACCTCAACTTGCGACGCAACCGCAAAACTTACTTCTACAAGCCTTGCCTCTACAAATAGAGGTGACGGTCAATGACCTTGTAACATTTGGAGCGAGGGTGTTCCAACGCAAAATAATCTGCAACGAGGGCGTAGCCCGAAGCGAAGCCGTTTTGCGCGGAATACCCGATGCGACCCACTTCACACGGCGAAGCCGTACTTCACTTCGGCGACAGCCGAAACTTCACCGAGTAACGCCTTGGCGTTACTCCCCTCCTCTCGGTATCTCCCGTCGGTCATCCCACGGCGGAGTTACAAATAAAAAAAATCTTTATATAAGGAGAAAACAAAACAATGCTTAAAAGAACCAAAAAAGGTTTCACCCTTGCAGAACTGCTGATCGTTGTTGCGATCATCGCCGTTCTTACTGCTATTGCAGTACCCCTTTTTGTGACGTCTATTGACAAAGCCAACCAGACTGTTTTCCAGTCCAACCAAGACGCAGTTAGATCTGCCGGCTTAGTAGAGGCTTTGTCTGATGAGGATTATCCTCTTGACCAATTAGGAACCGATAAGGTTATCGTTGTTACAGGTACATTTACCGGCAACAAGCTTACAAGTGTTAAAATCAGCGAAACACCCGTAGATAAAACAAAGGCAACATCAGATAACCCGGAAACAGTATATGCTACTTGGAAAAGTGACAAAGGAACAATCGTTGTTTGGTTGACTGCTACCGCTTTGAGTAAAGGAGCTTAATCTCACACTGTAATTGTCAACTCCGCACATAAACGGTGCGGAAAAAGCAGAACATTTCGTACATAGTTACGAAAGCAAACATTTTCCGACGAATGCTGAATGGGATTAGGGATGTAGCGCGTCGGGAAATAACGGACAAAGCGCGGGCGGTTCCCCCGCCCGCCCCGATGTCCGCCAAAATAGAGAAGTTTGCCGCTACGCGGCAAGAGAAGTGGGTCGCATCGGGTATTCCGCGCAAAAAGGCTTCACTTCGGGCACTAATGAAAGGCGCCCCTTGATGAGCAAGGGGAGCTGTCTGCGATAGCAGACTGAGGGGTTTGAATTTTTGAGCGGTGCCCTCGTTGCAGATTATTTTGCGGCGGAACACACTCGCTCCCGATAGAACCCTCCGTTCCATTTATAAGGAACACGGGCGCACGAAGAAAACGATTGCGCCCTCACGTGGCAGCTACCAACACCACACTGTGGTGATTGGTTTAACGCGCCACGTCCCTCCGCCCGGTCCCTATTCGCAGGGACACAGTCGGTAACAGCGGCATTGACCGTCCCCGTCACTTGTTACGGGGAAGGGGGACCACCGACAGGTGGTGGAAGAGGGGTACAAGAAATCAACCATCTCACACCGAAGGTAATATTACAAATCCATAAATTGGCAAGATCTCACTCAAATGAGTGTTAAGATATGAAACGTAAGCACAACAAAGAAATCACGTTTCTTGCACGGAATTTACGTAGAAAGTCGACAAAAGAAGAGAATAAACTTTGGTATCGGTATCTTTGCAAATGTAAATATCCGTTCAAGAGGCAATATGTAATAGAAAATTACATTGCGGATTTTTACTGTGCAAAGGCAAATTTGGTCATAGAATTGGACGGTTCACAACATTATGAACCAAACGCAATAATTCGTGATCAAATAAGGACAGAACAAATAGAAAGTTACGGAATAGAAGTAATTCGTTTCGGCAACGAAGTAGTAAACAAACAATTCAAAGAACTTTGCGAGTATTTGGATTGGTACTTGGAACAAAAAACGCAAACTAACAAGTGAAGGGATCGTCGTATACAAAGTAAACGAACTTTGACTTTGCAAAAGACTTTCCCCGTCACGGGCAAGCCGTTACGGGGAAAGTGGCGCCCAACGGGCGACGATAGAGGGATACTGAAACGAGCTTGTCTCTTGTAACCCTCTTCCACC
>CANQCN010000076.1 GCA_947589685.1 uncultured Clostridia bacterium | reverse complement strand
CAAAACCATGTTGATTTGTAAAAACACTCAAAAACAAGGACTGCCGTAAGTGAATTTTGTCCACTTGCGACAGCCCCATGAAAAAGACGGTTCGAACCGTCTTTTTTTCGTTTTTTACAAGGAAAAAGATAGTATAAAAATCGGGATCAGAGTGTTTTCTTTCACCCCTCCGCACACAGATTAGGTCCCGTTGCCAACGAGCGAAACGGTATATTTACGCGATATGGCATTTAATTGAAAAACGCTCTCTTTGCACAAAGAAGAGAGCGTTTGAGTCAGTTCAAAAGGTCGGGCGTAAACACGGCGGGGCTTGGATTTGACAATGTGTACACTGCTGCCGCAAGAAACGATCTACGCGATAGAAAGGACGGATAAATACGCAAAAAACAGATAAAAAAAGGCTAACTTTCCAAATTTTTTACCATTGTGTATGCGTCGCGCGTCGGATAGCGACGGGTACGACGGTAGAAATTGGGGCGGGTGCCGACAATTTGATAGCCGCATTTTTCGTACAGCTTTACGGTGGGCGTGTTGGCGGTGTTGACCTCCAACTCGCAGCGATCGCACCCCTGCGCTTTGGCAAAGTCCGCCACGGTTTGCAACAAGCTCGTGGCTATTCCGCGGCGGCGATACTGCGGAAGCACGGCGATGTTGCATATCTGCGCCTCCTCGTACATAATGCGCACGCACACATAACCCACGACTTCGCCGTCCTCCACGTCGCCGAATAAATGCGAAAAATCGTTTTGGTACTCGGCAATGAGATTGTTGACAGTCCATGCCTCTTTGCCGAAACATTCTTTTTCGATATAGTTCAATCGGAAAACCGTTTGCATGGAAAAATTGAGTTTTTCTATCATTTGTTTTCCTCCGCTTGGGAACGCCGAATGTACAACGGCGTAAAACCGCTGTCGAAATCGCCCGCCGCAAAGCGTCTGCGAATGATATCCACCGCTCCGTCAAGATAGTCGCAAGCCTCGCCTTTGCCCGCAGAAAGGGCGCGGACGTCTTCGTAGGGTATCAAACAAGGCGACACGCTGCCGTTGAAGTCGGCGAAATAGTAGCCGTTGCCCGCGTCGATAACAGCACTGCCCCTTGCGCCGCACTGCGTCGAACGGGCTATCGCTTCCAGACAGTTGACGGCAATGCACGGACGCGCAACAGCCGTGTTGTAGCCTTTTACCGTGGCGACGCCGATGCGTATGCCCGTAAAACTGCCCGGACCTATTGCGCAAGCGTATGCGTCCAGATCGGCAAAGCTTGTATGCGCCGAAGCGAGCGCCTCCTGCACCTTGCCGCAAAGCAATTCGCTGTGACGGCGCTGCGACTCCGCTTCGGTCACGGCTGTAACTTTGTTTTCCTCCACCACCGCGACAACGAGATCGGGCGTGGTCGTATCCACAAAAAGTATTTTCATCGGCTGATCGTTATGCGGCGAACGTTGTCGCCGAGCTTTTCTATTTGCACCGTTTCGCAACGAGCGGGCAACAGATCGGAAACGCGCTCGCTCCACTCTATCGCCGAAACGGCGTTTTTGTCGTAAAACAACTCGTTCAAGCCCGTGATCTCCACTTCCTCGCTGGTTTCTATGCGATAAAAATCAAAGTGATTGAGCGTGAGACGACCGCGATATTCGTTGTGAAGCGCAAACGTGGGACTTGTGACAACGTCGTCTATCGCCAAACCGCGCGCCAAGCCCTTGACAAAATGCGTTTTTCCCGCGCCGAGATCACCTTTGAGCAGAAGTACCTCGCCGCCGACAAGACCTTTGGCAAATTGCTCGGCGAACGCTTCGGTTTCCGCTGTCGATTGAGTTGTGATTTGAGAAATTACGTTCATCGCTTTATATTTTACTACAAATCGGGAAATATATCAAGTGGTCGCTCGTATGTCCCCTGCAAAAAGGCTTCACTGCGTGTGCCACACCGTTTAGCGACATAGTCGAGACTTGGTGTGGCACACTTGTTGCAGATTATTTTGCATGGGGACATACTCGCTCCTTGTGTTACAAGGTCCCCGACCGCCCACCCCTATTCGCGGTGACACAGTGTGCAGCAGAGATAAAACGGCTTCGCTTCGCGCACTGCGTGCGCTCGTTGCAGATTGTTTTGCACCGAACACCCTCGCTCGTGGTGAAATAATGACGATGCATTGTTTGAAATTTGGTCGCTCGTATGTCCCCTGCAAAAAGGGGGTCGCTCGTGCGGTCGCGCTCAAAAAGGCTTCGCTTCGGGCTGCGCCCTCGTTGCAGATTATTTTGAGTCGCGTCGCACTCGCTCCCGGTGGAACAAGGACGAAATTGGTGTTTGATAGGTGAAGTTTGACGCTATGCGTCAAGTGAAGTTTCGGCTGTCGCCGAAGTGAAGTATTTGCCTTGCGGCAAATGTGAAGTTTTGCGGCTGCGCCGCAAAGTTGAGGTCGACATTAGTTAGACGAACGAGCCGATTACCGTTCGGGCTGTGTTGGTAAAAAAATAAAATAAAGTTTACCTCTAATTTCTCTCTTCCACATCGTACTGCCACGTTCATATACCAAAATAAAAAAATTGATTTCTTAAACCCCTCTTCCACCACCTGTCGGTGGTCCCCCTTCCCCGTAAATCTCGGTACACTCGATTGACGGGGACGGTTCAAACCCCTCAGTCACCTTTACAGGTGACAGCTCCCCTTCCTCTTGAAGTGGAGCCTTTTATTACAGTTACGAACTATGTCACAAAAAAAAAGACTTTCCCCGTCACGGGCAAGCCGTTACGGGGAAAGTGGCGCCCATCGGGCGACGATAGAGGGATAG
>CANQCN010000075.1 GCA_947589685.1 uncultured Clostridia bacterium | reverse complement strand
CCTTGCCTTATGAGGGCGCAAAGGAAATGTTGCTTGTGGACAATGTGGACGATAAGCTTTATTTGGAAGGATTGTTTGAGGCAATGTATGATGACTTACCTATGCCGAAAATTAAAAAGCAATAAGTTTCAATTTGACGGATAAGTATGAAAACGCTGTTTCTGATCGGCGGTACTATGGGCGTAGGGAAAACCGTCGTATGCCAAAAAATGAATTGTCTGCTTAACAACAGTGTGTTTCTTGACGGAGATTGGTGTTGGCACGCCGATCCGTTTCAAGTGACGGACGAAACAAAAAACATGGTTATGGATAACATTGTCCACTTGCTCAACAACTTTATCCATTGTTCCGCCTACGAAAACATTGTTTTCGGCTGGGTCATGCACCGACAGGACGTTATAGACGACTTGTTGAAAAGGCTTGACGCGCGGCATTGCATTGTTAAAGTGTTTTCGCTTATCTGCGATGAAAACACGCTGCGCGAACGATTGCAAAAAGACGTTGCAAACGGGCTTCGGGCGGCAGATGTGATAGAGAGAAGCATTGCGCGATTGCCTTTGTACCAAAGGTTAAATACGGTCAAGATCGACGCAACGAAAAGTATCGACGACATTGCAAAAGAAATCATAGCAAGCTGAATCATTTGAGGGAGACCGATCGTGAGCGCTATACTTTTTTTAGGCGTAAAAAATGCTTTAAGCAAAACCGAATATAATGCAAACGAGGTTTTTCCCGACGTCAGGTATCCAAGCTCGATATTTTTTCGCGACGGCATAGCCTTCGATGAGGACATATTCGAGCAAGACCGACTGCGCATCGGGCGTTACGGCGCAAAGTATAAGTGGTACGAGGTCAAATCCAACGTAATGTTGTTCGATTACGAAAGCAAAAAGCGAGAAGTTTGCCCGGATCTATACGAGGCTTCCTTGCAGCTAAGCGAGTGGTTTATACGTTTCTTGTCTGCTCAAATCAACAACGGCAACGAATTGTATCTGTTGCAAAGGTGGCTCGGCGATCCTCCCGAAAAGAAAATCGGTCGCAAAACGTTGAATATCGGCAGCTTGAAACCCTTGGATTACGATTTGCCTTATGACGTTTTGCTCAAACTTAGCCCGATGTGACCGTTTGACTGCGTCTCATATCCGACGAAAAGCAGAGCGTTTTGACAAAAACAATGCCGAGACACATTTGTTCCGGGAGGAAAGTAAAAGAAAAAGCGGTGTATTTCAACCGCTTTTTTGATTTTTCTGCTTTCGGGAGAAAGTTCAACGCTTCACCGCGCCGTTATCAATACATATCTCCGCCGGGGTTAGGCGCAACGGGCGCCGGGGGTTCGGGGATGTCGCACACAATGGATTCGGTGGTTAGCAGTGTGCCTGCAACGCTTGCGGCGTTTTGCAATGCCGAGCGGGTCACCTTTGTCGGGTCGAGGATACCTTTCTGTATCATATCTCCGTAGGTTCCCGTCAGCGCGTCGTAGCCGTAGTTTTGGCTGCGCTTTGCAAGCACGTTTTCCACAATTACGCCGCCGTTTACGCCCGCGTTTTCCGCAATTTGCTTGATGGGTGCCTCAAGCGCTTTGCGAACGATCTGCGCGCCCGTCTTTTCGTCGCCGCTCAAACCTTTTACAAGCTTGTCCACTTCGGGGATAGCCGCAAGCAAAGCGACTCCGCCGCCGGCAACAATGCCTTCCTCAACGGCGGCGCGCGTAGCGTTCAGCGCGTCCTCAATGCGCATCTTGCGTTCTTTCATTTCCACTTCGGTAGCCGCGCCCACGTTTATCTGCGCAACTCCGCCCGCAAGCTTAGCCAGGCGTTCCTGATATTTTTCCTTGTCGTAGTCGCTGGTGGAGTCCGCCATTTGTTTGCGTATTTGCGCAATGCGCTGCGCGATAGCCGATTGAGCGCCCGCGCCCTCCACGATGATGGTGTTGTCCTTGTCCACCTTTACCTGGCGCGCTCTGCCCAGCATATCGATAGACGCGGTTTTAAGCTCCAAGCCCAATTCCTCGGTGATAACTGTGCCGCCGGTCAATATTGCAATATCCTGCAACATTTCCTTGCGTCTGTCGCCAAATCCGGGCGCTTTTACAGCCACGCACACAAAGGAGCCGCGCAGTTTGTTGAGGATTAAAGTGGTGAGGGCTTCGCCTTCCACGTCCTCGGCTATGATGAGCAGCTTTGCGCCCATTTTTACCACTTGCTCCAACAGCGGCAGTATTTCTTGTATCGAGCTGATCTTTTTGTCGGTGATGAGAATGTACGGGTTGTCCAACTCCGCGACCATCTTGTCGGGATCGGTAGCCATATAGGGGCTGGCGTATCCGCGGTCGAACTGCATGCCTTCCACAACGTTGAGTTCGGTTTTCATCGTTTTGCTTTCTTCAACGGTGATCACGCCGTCGTTTCCGACCTTTTCCATCGCGTCGGAGATCAACATTCCGATCGTTTCGTCCGCGGCGGAAATGCTTGCCACTTGCGCTATGGATTGCTTGCCTTGCACGGGGGTGGATATCTTTTTGAGTTTTTCCACGCACGCTTCGACGGCTTTGTCAATGCCCTTGCGCAAAATTATCGGATTGGCTCCCGCGGCTACGTTTTTGTTGCCTTCGCGAATGATGGCTTGCGCCAAAACGGCGGCTGTGGTGGTGCCGTCGCCCACGACGTCGTTTGTTTTGGTGGACGCTTCCTTGATGATTTGCGCGCCCATATTTTCAAACGGGTCTTTCAGTTCGATTTCCTTTGCGATGGTAACGCCGTCGTTGATGACGAGCGGTGTGCCGTATTTCTTTTCGAGAATA
>CANQCN010000074.1 GCA_947589685.1 uncultured Clostridia bacterium | reverse complement strand
ATAAAAGAATATGATTCCGAGAATCTCGAATCGGCGTTTGATATCATCCGCGAAGAGTGGAGGAAGATTGAGGACGATTATAACAGCCATCAACAGGAGAGTCGCTCGAAGATTCCCACATATCGCGCGATTTGTAAATATCTCGGGCAAGAGGATATTTTGGAGGAGGATAGACAGGCCTACACAAGAGAGCTGTTCGATAATGTAAACGTATTCGGTATTACCTGTACGAGCCGTGATCGCTTTACGGCGGGACAACTCAAAGAACTTGCGGAGTACGGTATCGCATCTGTCGATATCCGCACGCAGGGGATCGACGTCGTCATCGTCGATGAGGTGTCAAAGTCTTCCTTCCTCGATCTTCTCATCCCTATTCTATACGGCAAGACGGTCATTCTGGTGGGCGACCACAGACAGCTCCCGCCCATGTACGATCTTCGGCACCTCCGCGATAGCGATTTCGAGGAATTAGATGAGGCGATCATCACTAAAGAACAAAACGATAAATATACAGAACTCTATGAAGAGTGCTTTTTCAAGACGCTATATGAAAAAGTCCCCGATGAATTCCGTGTGATGCTAAATAAGCAATACCGTTGCCACAGCCATATCATGGAAGTATTTAATCATTTCTATGGTGGCAACCAAAAGGGACTTTCGGTTGGGAAGCAGCAGCAAGACGATGAAAAACAGCACAATCTGCTGGTTCGCATCGATGGCAATACGGTGATCGATCCGACATGTCACGTCTGTTTTGTAGATTGCGAAGGGCATGAATCGAGCGCCTATGAAGGGAGTACATCAAAAGTCAACGAGCAAGAGGCGGAAGTCGCCATCACGCTTTTGAAGGAGCTCGACAAGGCGAGCGAGAGCCTCGTTAAGTCGGGAAAGTTGAGAATAGATAAAGAGAAGAGGATCGACGAGCGCCCGAGCGCGGGAATCATCTGCACCTATGGCGATCAAGCGGGGCTCATCAAGAAGAAACGGAAATACGCGCAGTTCAACGGATTTTCGGGGAAACAGGACGAAAGGCTCATTATTTCTACGGTCGACGATTTTCAGGGCGACGAGCGGGATATCATCATCGTTTCTATGGTGCGAAACCCTGCCCCCGGGAGGAAGTTTGATCTGGAGTTCATCAAGAAATTCGAGCGCATTAACGTTGCGTTGTCTCGGGCGAGGAAACTTCTCATTATTGTCGGCTCCAAGAAGTTTTTATCCGAAAACGGAAAGATCGATCTGCCCGACATGGAGGGCAGAAAAGAGCTCGATAAAGTCAACTATCCCGTGTTCCGTGAAATCATCGATACGATCGCTTTCCGTGGGCGCATCCTCACCGCGAGCGATATTTTAGGAGAGAATTATGGCAGATAAACCCATCAAGGAAATAAAGACGTCGTGTCCGTTTCCGCTCCTTATATACAAGACAAATATTAAATATAACGAAGTTAGGAAGGCTTCGGGGATCGCTTATATCCTGCTTGAAATGATCGATAAAGCAACTTATTCCGGTGAGCTTATTTGTGACGTGCTGTTAAAATTCGGGATTCCCGCAGAGCTTCATTATATCTTCGGGAAGGAGATCGCGGGGCTCATCGGCACGGAAATTATACGCTCCGACTATCCCGCATCGTATTTCAATGAGCCTCGTTATTTCAGTCGGATCAAGATGGGCGAGATCAAACTTTCCTTGAAGGGGAAAATCATGTTTCGCGATAAGGCGATCCCCACGGGGCAGGAAAAGGTCAGGCAAAAGGATATCTATTTTGATCCCGTAAGGCGCAAATTCGATATTGCTTTTCCGATTCCCCATGCAGACATTTCTACGTCTGCGCTCGGAGAAGATTTTATCGATAAACTTGATTTAGACATCAGCGGGATGGGGGATTACATCAACGCCAATCCGACGAAGATGGGGATAAAGACAGAAGAAAAAATCATATCCTTTGAAACAGAAGAACCGCAAAAGAGAGCGGCGAAGCCGGAGGAAAATCTCACGATCGTCATCAGTTCGGCGGGGATGGAATTCCGATTCGCAACGAGCGACGAAACGGCGTTTTTCAACAAATATTTTACATCCGAGATTATGGAGCGCATCATTGCGTTCAAGCCGCGGTATCGGTTTATGGACGGGACAAAATCCATAGAGATCCCGACAGTTCCGTTTCAAGGGTTGAACGCGTTGAACTTCTATATCCCGGACGATCTCAAAAAGCAGGCAAAAAGGCCGTGCAAAATCTTTTTGGAGCGCGGGCGGTTTGATTATGATGGATTTGATTCGGCAATACGTCCCGAGCGGGAAAAAGCGATTGCCATTTTGGATCAATTGGATCGGAACGTCGAGTTCGCCTTGCTCGATTCTTCGGGTTGCAGATATTATCGGGCTTTGGATGTCGCATTTCCGTGTGCGCAGTTCGGCGACGAATTCAAAATGCAACTTCTGGTGGAGAATCAGGCGTCCGAAGAACAGGTTCGTGGCACGGTAACGGAAATATTTGCCATATACAAGGGGAAACCGTTTGACGCCGAATGCAGCAGGGCAGTAATATATGTTGCGGAAATCTTAAAACAGGACGATCTGTTTGAGGAGTATGCGAAAGCACAGCTTTCGGTGATTTCGACTGTCGACAAAAAAATCGAGCTTTTGTTGAAGCTGAATGCGGCATTTGCAAAAGTCATTGGGTGGGAGCCCTGCTTTATGCGACTTGCGGAAAGCTGTTATGCGGAAAGCATAGAAGAGGTCAAACTCGATAATATGATCTATAAAAATACCGTTTTATCTCCTCTCACAAAGGAAATGGGAATGACAACGATCGATTATAT
>CANQCN010000073.1 GCA_947589685.1 uncultured Clostridia bacterium | reverse complement strand
AAACGACAACCTATCGCCAAACCCACGCTACTCTCTTTTGGTTTGGTTGCTTTTTCGTTTACTACCTTCGTCCTTGTATCACAACAAACTTTGAATCAATTTTCCCTGCCAAGTAGTTGATTGCGTTATCGACTGCCGCAAAATTCATCTCCCTCGAGTTTTCTACGGTTGATGAAGCAGTATGTGGCGTTAATACGGCCCCCGGACAACCCAAAAGTGGAGAATTTGTGCATGGCTCATGCGGATAAACATCTACAGCACAATGCGCTAGATGGCCACTTTTCAGGCTTTTCACCAAAGCTATTTCGTCTACGACTGGCCCTCTAGCGATGTTGATTAGGCAAGAGCCTTCTTTCATCTGGGAAATTGTCTTCTCATCAAAGAAGTGATATGTGCTTTCTGTTAGTGGAACACAGGCTACAACGTAATCGCTTTCAGCCAAAAGTCGATCCAAGGGGACATAACTCGCATTGAATTCTTTGTCTTCAGTAGCTTTAGGATGGCGACAGTAGTAGAGAATTTTCATTTTGAACGGAGCCGCGCGTCTCGCAATTTCCTTTCCTATCCCACCGAAACCCACCAACCCTATCGTATGACCTTTTGCCCCTGGTTGTAGCACTTTTGACCAATGGTGCTCGTGCATCAACCGGTTCTGTTCGTCTATTCTTCTCGCAAAATAAAGGATGTAGGCCATGACATGTTCTGCTACAGCTCCTTCAACAAAACCTACGGTCCTTGTCAGACCGATACCTTCTTTGGCCAACGCCTCAGTGTCAATGGCGTCATACCCAATCCCATTCCGCGATATGAGCTTCAGACGGTTCAACCTTCCCAACAGTGAGGCTCGATAGGTCTCTGTACCAGCAATGATGATGTCGGCTTCTTTAACCGCCTCAAAAACTTCATCATCCGGAGCACCCGCTCCAAGAGGTTTACCACTGTAGCGCCATGCATTAAAGCCAAGGGACTTGAGTTTTTTTAGTGCTTCATCACAAAAATTTGCAGTGGTAATCACGATATTCATTGCCTTGCCTCCCTGTTAACACTCGCTATTCTAAAACGCCACTGAAAAAGGAAATATTGCAAAATTATATGGTTGAATCTTGCTTCACGTCCCCTCGTTTCAGGGCGAACGATCGAGGAACCAAGGGATAAATCCAATTGACTTCCTTATTTATCTCTAAAATAGATTAAATTCTTCTAATTTCATTGCAAACAAGGCTAAATTCCATAAAAGTTTTGTTGTATAATTTCTCTAAATTAGAGAGTTTGGATTATGCAACCCGACAGAGAAAAATACCCCGATATTCCTCTGGGAGCCCAACTGAGTTTTAACGCTAAGACCGGAACCTATCAGGTTTTTCGTGAATACTATGTGAAAGACTCGGAGGGTAAGAGCAAAAAGAAGAAAGACAGCATCGGCGTGATTAATAGAGAAGGAAAATTCTCTTTTAGCAAGTACTATGCCGCCTGCCAGGAGATTGAACGATTAAAACAACAACTCAAGGAAGCAAAGGCCGAGGAAAAACAAAAAACATCAACCCAAACCCGGCAAATGGAGAGCATTCGGAAAATAGTTCAAGACGGCTGCGAAAAGCATCAATTGGACAAGCGTCAAAAGCATAAGGTGCTCTTTCCTTTGGATGCGCTGGTCACCATGTCTCTGCTGTGCGCACTCAAAGGAGATTCGGATTGTGTTTCGTTTTCTGACTACTACCAAACTCACTTCAATTGGCTACAAAGCCATTTACTGGAGGAAGACGCCCCCAAAAGCATCTCCCATGACACCTTTTACAAACAGCTGTTAATGATAGAAGCCAAAAAGTTCGAGGGTTTCTATGCCGAGCTTGCCAAACAACTGATCAGTCTGAAGAGGGACCGACTTCGTGTCATCGCCTGTGACGGACAGGCAGTACGTGCAACGGGCAGAGCCAGCCGTGACCATCCCAACATTCATAATATTCGTTATTTTATGAATATTTATGACACAGCTGACCAGTTGTGCTTGTGCCACAGCTATATTCCGGCCAAGAAAAACGAAATCTCTGTCGGACCCAAGCTTTTGGAAGGACTCGACATCAAAGACGCCATTGTCACCGCGGACGCTCTCAATACGCAGGTCGGCTTTGTTGAAGCCATATTGAAAGCCGGAGCCCGGTATTGTCTGGCAGTCAAGGAAAATCAAAGCAAGACCTATGAAGAGATTCGTTATCTGTTCAATGGCATCCACCGGGATCACATTGTTCGACATGAATATGACTGGGAAATCGATCACGGAAGAGTGGAAAAAAGAACCGTTGAGGCTCTGCCTGCAAAATTCCTCTCCCCAAAGATTAAAGACAAGTGGCCCCAGCTTGAACAAGGCACTGTACTCAAAGTTGCCTGTGACAGAACGGTCAAAGTTTCCGGCATCCAGTCCTACGATGTTCGTTACTACATTTGTTCCTTGCCCATTAATCAATACTCAATAGATAAACTGGGCAATATAGTTCGCCAACACTGGGCGGTGGAAAATAAATTGCATTACGTTATGGACGTCAATTTCTCCCAGGATCGGATTAGCTCTAACAACACCAATTATTTGGCCAATAGGACTTCATTGAACAATTTGGCTGCCGCTATTATTTATCGGTATCAGGAATATTTGGAACAATGCGGACAGGAGATTTCTTTCCGTCAGATCCAGTGCCGCATGGCTAATCCGAAATATGCTTTGGAGGCTCTTTGTGTCGCCTTGGACCTGAAAATTTAACCCCCTCTTCCAAAGATACTTCACTCTTCAATCGTTCGCCCTGGATTCGTTTTAGTCTTCAAAGAAGTCTCCAGGCAAATACCCCAAATGAGGAGTCTCACAAAACAGAGTGCATCTCAA
>CANQCN010000072.1 GCA_947589685.1 uncultured Clostridia bacterium | reverse complement strand
CCCTGCAAAACCAGATCGCCGTATGCAGGGACTATTTGGACGGATGCCCAGACCTCCGGCTCGTGGAGGTCTATTCGGACAACGGAAAAACCGGGACTGTGTTCGACCGCCCGGCATGGAACCGACTGATGGAGGATGTGCGGACGGGGACGATCCAGTGCATCGTGGTCCGTGACCTCAGCAGATTCGGGCGCGATTATGTGGAAACGGGAAATTATCTGGAAAAGATATTCCCCGCGCTGGGCACCCGCTTCATTTCCGTCAAGGAGAATTTCGACAGCTTCACCTGCGGCGGCTCCATGGAATCCCTTTCGGTGAGCTTGCAGAACCTTGTGAACGCCATTTATTCCAGGGATATTTCCAAAAAGGTATCGACAGCACTCCGGGCGCAGATGGAAACGGGGAGCTTCCGGAACCGTAACGTCCCCTACGGCTACCGCTGGAACGGGGACAGGACCGCCTATGCGGTGGACGAGGAAGCCGCCGCCGTTGTCCGGCAGATCTTTGAATGGAAACGCCAGGATGTTTCCGTCTACGCCATCATCGAACGGCTCAATGCGGGCGGCGTGGAAAGTCCGGAACGGCACAAGCGCAGGGTCGGCACACGCAACGGCGGCAATATCCAGGGTGAGGGCTGGTGCCCCTCCACCATCAGGGGCATCCTGCAAAACCGGGCGTATATCGGGGAACTGATCTGCGGAAAATCGGAAACGGCGCTTTACAAGGGCCTAAAAAAGAGGGCCATGGAAAAAGACAACTGGATCATCGTCCCGGATGCCCATCCCCCTATCGTCCCCGCAACAGACTTTGAGGCGGTGGAACGTCAGATGCAACGGGACAGTTCCCACCGGGCGGCCTCCATGGAATGGTCTGCGGACATCCGGGCGGGCATGACCGACCTCTTTGACCGGAAAATCTTCTGCGCCGACTGCGGGAAGCGGATGTACTTCAAGAGGCAGCGCATCCAGTGCAAAGGTGTCGTTTTCCGAGGGGTGTACGATTGCAGTACCCATGTGCGGCGGGGACACGCGACCTGTTTCAGCCACTCCATCCGACAGGACGTTCTCCACGAAAAAGTGTTCCACGCCATCCGCGACCAGCTTCAGGTGGCTCTTGATTATGAGAAGCTCCTGAAAGCCATGCGGGGAGGCGCAGGCGAGGCCAGCATCCGTGAAAAGCACAATGCCGCCGTTTCCAGTATCAAGATCAGGCTGAACGCGCTGAAAAAAAGGCGTACCGGGCTGTACGAGGACTATGCGGAGGGTATCCTGAACGAGGAAGAATACGCCTTTGCCAAGAGCGCCTATGAGGAACAGTATGAGGCGTTGAGCCGCCTGCTGGATGAGGCGGTGGAACGGCGGGAGCGGTTTTTGGAATCCACTTCGCCGGAAAACAAATGGCTCACGATGATGCGGGGCGCTGCCAGTGCGGCAGGATTGACGCAGGAGCTTATAGACGCGATGCTTGATAAGGTACTTGTATATGCCGGGGGCCGCATCGAGGTCGTGTTAAATTATAATGATGTGTTCCGGGCCATGTGCGAATGCGTTGAACAAATGAAGGAGGCCGGCTGAAATGGATGATTACCGGGTAGGGATTTATATCCGCCTCTCCCTGGCGGATGAGGATACCGGGAACGGGAAAACGGAAAGCGACAGCATCGGGAACCAACGGGAACTGATCCATCAGTTTTTGAACCGCCATCCCCAACTGAAAGCCGCTCCCCGGTTTGAGTTCGTGGATGATGGCTATACTGGGACAAACACAAACCGGCCCCAGTTCCAGGCGCTGATGAAGGAGCTACGCACCGGGGCGATCAATGTACTGGTCACAAAGGACTTTTCCAGATGCCACCGGGACTATACGCAGATGGGCAATTATCTGGAGTGCGTGTTCCCGTTCCTTGGCGTCCGCTATATCTCCGTCAATGACGGTTACGACAGCGACGACTACAAGGGCGTGACCTCCGGCATGGATGTGGTGCTGCGCAACATCATTTATGAGGCGTACAGCAAAGACCTGTCCGTTAAGACCACGACGGCAAAGATCATCATGATGAAACAGGGAAAATACATAGGCAGCTTTGCTCCCTATGGCTTCCGGTTCCATCCCACGGAGCGGAACCGGCTGGCGATAGATGAAGAATCCGCGGCGGTCGTGCGGCGTATCTTCGGGCTGACTTTGCAGGGGTACGGCAGTTCCGCTATCGCCCGGCTCCTGAACGGCGAGGGTGTTCCCACTCCCGGAGCATATTTCCGTATGAAGCACCCCGGCAGCAACCGTTTTCGCAAGGCAGCCGACAAAAACGGGTGGACGGCGGCTGCGGTGCTGAATATCCTGCATCAGTATGAGTACACCGGAGCGCTGGTAGGACGCAAAAGGTATAAAGCCAGCCTCCATGAAAAGAGGACGGTTCCGCAGGATAAAGCCGACTGGATCATCTATGAGGGGGCACATGACGCCATCATAAGCAAGGAGGACTTTGACCGTGTGCAGGACATCATACGGCAAAGGCCGAGGCGGGCCTCTGGCGCACCGCAGAAATACCCACTGAAGGGGCTTCTCAAATGCGGCAACTGCCATCGGACGTTGAGCCGTTTTCACAGTACAGCCGGATACTACTACCGATGTACCAAGAGCAGGACGGACGCAGCCAGCGGCTGCCCGGAAGGGAAGCTGTTCACCGAAAAAGAGATTGAGGGAATTGTGTTCCGGGCGATTACGCAGATACTGGCGATGTGCCAGGAACGGAAAAGACAGAAGTCATCCCTGATGCAGACCCGCAAGGAACGTATCGCCGCCTGTGTTGCGGAACTACAAAATCTTGAAAAGCAGCAGGAACGGCACAAACAGGAAAAACTCAGGACTTATGAGAATTACCGGAGCGGCGCACTGACGAAAGAACGCTATCTGAAACAGCGAGC
>CANQCN010000071.1 GCA_947589685.1 uncultured Clostridia bacterium | reverse complement strand
CAAATATCCCTCTATCGTCGCCCGATGGGCGCCACTTTCCCCGTAACGGCTTGCCCGTGACGGGGAAAGTCTTTTTTCAGAGATACAGTCTGTAACAGTGAAATTAACCGTCCCCGTCAAGCGAGTTGAGGGGCGCGCCACGACAAGCGAACGTGTCCTGTGGACACTTCGCCGTGAGCGCGGGCAAGTTGGTGCTTTTCTAATGCACCAACGCAGTCGGGACCACCAATGGGTACCCGCACAATTTGAGCTTGCGAAAATTGTGTGGGAGAGGACGACCCGCCTGTCAGCGGCACCGACCGCATTGTATGCGGTTGGTGCTGACCATGGCGTGGGAGGACGAGGTGGAAGAGGGGTTGTAAAAGACCGATTTAATTAAAGCAATCACAAAGGCTCCCCTTGATGAGCAAGGTGGAGCTGTCTGCGATAGCAGACTGAGGGGTTTGATATTCCAAACTCAGTTTCCGCAATCACGGACATGCGCCGAGATTGCGGTCCACCCCGGAGCTGCCGAGGGTATGGGAGACCCCGGCGAAAGTCTGCAACAATTCGCGCGTGCGTTCACGCGCAACTCCCAAGTCCGACTGCGGCGGCGCGTAAGCGCTTTGGTTCAGGGGATATGCAGTATAAAAAGAAATCGACTTTCGCCGAGGAAGTCGATTTCCTAAATGTTGTTTATTTTACCGTCGATTGCGCACAGCGTCAAACTTCACCTATCAAACACCAATTTCGTCCTTGTTCCACCGTGAGCGAGGGTGTTCCAACGCAAAATAATCTGCAACGAGGGCGCAGCCAGAAGCGAAGCCTTTTTGAGCGCGACCGCACGAGCGACCCCTTTTTGCGTGGAATACCCGATGCGATTTTTCAATCCGTCACTTTTCCGATCACTTCCTTTCCCTCGATAAATTTCGTAAATATATTTGCCGCTTCATCGCCGCAAACATCGGCAAAGCAGCCGATCAATTGGCTTGCGGGCGCCACGGAAAACTGCGCCTCGTCAAAGTAAGCGGCAAGCGCCTTCCAAAACTTATCCGCGCCCACCGTTTCGTACACGGTGTTGAACATCAAGCTGCCCTTTACGTAGGTAAACACAACGTATTCGCTGTCGGAGTTGTAGTCGGCAACATTGCGCATTGTGCGGTCCACGTTTTCGTAGTAGCGGTCAAGCACGTCCACGTAGGTGACGTATGTTTGGGTACAGCCCAGCATATTTCGCGATAGGGGCATTGCGCCCGTGCTGTCCAGGTACAGATACGTCAGATATTCGGAAAGTCCCTCGTCCATCCAGGCGTTTGTTATCTGATCGTTGCCCACCACTCCGTAAAACCATTGGTGCGCCGTTTCGTGGGCGACGGCTTCTCGGTAGCTTGCGCTGCCGCTTGTTATCATCGCCAGGTTGGGATATTCCATTCCGCCGTAGCAAAATTCTGTTTCCACAACGTTGTATTGAGGGTAAGGGTACGTACCCACGTTTTTGTTCAGATATTCCATCATTCCGCAAGCGGTGTCCAGGCTTGCCTCCGCGTCCGTATCCGCGTAGTAAAAGTAATTCACTTGCGTATTGCCCACCGTGCGGGCAATTTTGGTAAAGTTTGTCGAAGCCACCATGGCAAAGTCGCGCACCGCGTCGGCTTTGTAGGCGTATGTAACGTTGCCGTTGTTGTTTGTTGCTTCCACAAGCTCTCCGGTAGAGGCGACCACGTATTTTTCGGGCAGGGTCATGCTCACGTTGTAGTTGGCTACGTCGCTCACAAACGGATCGCCCACGTTGTAGTAGGGGCTTTCGGTGTAGCAGCCGTTGTCCACATGGCAAAGTATCGGGTACCAATTGCCGAGGTTTACCGTATTGTCGTTGTAGCCCAAGCGGTGGTGCGTGTTGGCAAGCTGCACTTGATAGGTCAGTTCTATCTCCGCCGATTTATCGGGAAACAGCCCTCCCTCTATCGGCACTGACAAAATGTCGCAGTCGGCGCCCTCCACGGTGTAAGCGACGGGCGCGCCGCCCACTTTTACGCTGTCAAATGTTATATCGCCCCAGCTTTCGCCGTTGGGATATGCTTTTGTGTGGTAAACGTTCGGCACAACGGAATTTTCCGCGTCCTGTCGGTACTGGTTTGCGTAGATGTGCAGCTTTACGGAATCGAAGCAATTTTCGCTGCGGTTTTTCATTTTTATCGTTTGTACTGCGGACACGATGTGCGCTTGGTCGTCGTATGCGGCGACAATGGTGTATTCGTCGCCGTTTTTGACGGCGGTATTCATTTTGTCGGCGGTGCAGGCGGCAAGCGCAACGCAGCATATCGCGGCAATGCACACCACGCACAGCAGACAGGCAAATTTTTTCATACTATCTCCTTGCAACAATGTATTTTCAGCTACATTGTATTCGCAGTTCTTTGCATATATACCATGTCGGCGGCAAGGGTATCTAAATTGATATTTTTTGCATATATCTATATAATAAATAAAAATGGAAAGCCGTCCATAGCAAATATTGCTTTAATTGTCAATACTTTCGGACAATAAAAAAAATAAAAATGATTTTTTCGCAAAAAATGCGTTCATTTGATTGACGGATTGCAAAAAGCTATGGTAAAATCTTTTCATTATCAACTGAGAATAGTAAATCGCCTTAGAATCAAGTTCAATGGCTCCGAAGGTTCTCCCCGGTTGAACGTTTAGCTTGAAACTTAATATGCAACAAGTGTATTCGGGACGAAACAAGGCGTATTTTCTACATTTTTCGGTTTGATTCCGCATTAGCGGCAAACGGTGTCTTGTGGCGTTCCGTTTTTGATTTCGTTCGTCGGCTAAACCGTGCAGATGTGTTTCGCCCGCGTTTACGGAAAATAAAAAGGTCAGGTCGTATTGATCTGCGCCCGCGAAAGCGAGGGAGAAATAAAAAGGGGGAGCCGCGCCGCCGCGCAACAGCTTGCAACCGAG
>CANQCN010000070.1 GCA_947589685.1 uncultured Clostridia bacterium | reverse complement strand
TTGCAGTTCAAGCTGATGATGTACGTTGAGGACGGCGACGACGTGGAGATAGCCAAATTCAACAATTGGTATTTCGGCGACAAAAGAGGTTCCGCGTTCATTATGCGCAGCTACTACTATCAAATCGATGAGCAGTACCTCGGCAAATATTTCTATTTCGAAGTGATAGACAACGCATCGAGCGGCGAGTTTGCGTTTATTTGTCTGGACGACATCGTGACTTACTACGCCGAGGCTCCCGATTTCGAGGACTGCTATGTGGCAAGTTATCTGACTCCTCCGCCCGCGCTCACTCTTGCCAATGCAACAAACAAGGTGATGACGGAAACAAGCGTGCCCAAGGTAGAAGTGGATCTCGCGGAATTGTTTACCGCTCCGATAGACTCCTCCTTGAAGTTTTCGGCAACCTGCGACAGCGACAAGGTTACTGTTTCGGATATTGAAAACAACAAATTTACGCTCACTTGCAGCGTCGAGGGCAGTTACACCGTACACGTCGTCGCCGAGTACAACAATATAGCGATTCTACGATTCGACATCGCTTTCGACGTGGTAGCCGCGGTGCAAGATCCCACCGCAAAGAGCAAGACCGCGACGGTTACGGCAGATACGGTGTTCTATGCCGACGGCACAATGGAAGGAACAGCGCAAAAGGATATTGCCGATTTGTTCGATGCGGTAGAAGCGATCACTTATTCGGCGGAATGTGCGGATCCGTCGGTCAGCGTTAATATCGTCAACAAAAAGATCGTATTCAAATCTACAACTGCGGGCAACAAGCAAGTTACCGTAAATGCGCTCAAATTCGGCAATGTGGCGGCTACGGTGCAGCTTACTGTAAAAGTGGCGACCGCTCCCTCCGCGCAGCTGTTAAACGGCGATTTCGAGCACGGCGACTACTACGGTTGGCAGCTCACCGATGAGGAAAAGGAGGCATATTCTCTGTACAACAATTCCGTCGACATCTGGAACAACCCCAACAATTCAACGGGCACGCAACTGTACGGATATGCCCAAGAGGCGTTTGCCGAAGCGGATTTCGTCTCTTCACTGTTCAAAGCGGACGGCACGGGCGTCATCACCTGGAAAATGGGCGGCAACTGCACCGAGCAATTGCAGTTCAAGCTGATGATGTATGTCGAGGGCGGCGAAAACGTAGAAATTGCCAAATTCAACAATTGGTATTTCGGCGCTTACAAAGGTTCTGCGTTCATTATGCGCAGTTACTATTACCAAATAGACAAACAATATCTCGGCAGATACTTCTATTTCGAAGTGATCGACAACGCGTCGAGCGGCGAATTTGCGTTCATTTGTCTGGACGACATCGTGACCTACTATGCCGCGGCTCCCGATTTCGAGGGCTACTATGTGGCAAGTTATCTGACTCCGCCGCCCACGCTCACTCTCGTCAATGAAACCAACAATGTGATGACGGAAACAAGCGTGCCGGAGGTGGAGGTGGATCTGTCGGAATTGTTTACCGCTCCGATAGACGCTTCATTGAAGTTTGAGGCAAGCTGTGAGGACGACAAGGTCGCCGTTTCGAAGGTTACGGACAACAAATTTACTCTTACTTGCAGCGTCGAAGGCAATTACACCGTACAAGTTGTTTCCAAGTACAACAATATAGAGATTTTCCGATTCGACGTCGCTTTCGAAGTTGTCGCCGCGGTGCAAGATCCCACGGCAAAAAGCGATACCGCAACTGTCACGGCAGAAACGGTGTTCTATCGCGACGGCACAATGGAAGGAACCGCACAAAAGGATATTGCCGATCTGTTCGATGCGGTGGAGGCAATAACCTACTCCGTCAGCTGCGAGGATCAATCGGTCAGCGTGGAGATCGTCAACAAAAAGATCGTGTTCAAATCTACCACGTCGGGCGACAAGCAGGTCACCGTCAACGCGCTCAAATTCGGCAAGGTGGCTGCAACGGTGCAGCTTACGGTAAAAGTGGCGACCGAGCCGTCGACTCAGCTGTTAAACGGCGATTTCGAGCATGGCGACTATTACGGCTGGCAGCTTACCGAGGAAGAAAAGGCGGCGTATTCCTTGTACAAGAATTCCGTCGACATCTGGAACAACCCCAACAATTCCACGGGCACACAACTGTACGGATACGCCCAAGAGGCGTTTGCCGAAGCGGATTTTGTATCCTCGCTTTTCAAAGCCGACGGCACGGGCGTCATCACCTGGAAAATGGGCGGCAACTGCACCGAGCAATTGCAGTTCAAGTTGATGATGTACGTTGAGGACGGCGACGACGTGGAGATAGCCAAATTCAACAATTGGTATTTCGGTGCAAAAGCGGGTTCGGCGTTCATTATGCGCAGTTACTACTATCAAATAGAAGAGCAATATATCGGCAGATCCTTCTATTTCGAAGTGATCGACAATGCGTCAAGCGGACAATTTGCGTTCATCTGCTTGGACGACATCGTGACCTACTACGCCGAGACTCCCGCTCTCGAAAACTTTTATCTGGCAAGCTATCTTACGCCCCCGATAGTCAATAGCGAGATGGCGACCGTCACGGCGGAAACGGTGTTTTACCGCGACGGCACAATGGAGGGTATCGCGCAAAAGGCGATCTCCGATTTGTTCAACGTCGCCGATGATGAGATAACATTCTCCGTCAACTGCGAGGACGGATCGGTCAGCGTGGAGATCGTTGACAAAAAGATCGTGTTCAAATCGACCACGTCGGGCGACAAGCAGGTCACTGTCAATGCGCTCAGATCCGACAGCGTGATAGCGACGGTGCAGCTCACTGTAAAGGTGGCTGCCGAGCCTTCGACTCAGCTGTTAAACGGCAACTTCGAGCATGGCGACTACTTCGGCTGGCAGCTCACCGACGAGGAAAAGGCGGCGTATTCCTTGTACAACAATTCCGTCGACATCTGGAACAACCCCAACAATTCCACAGGCGCGCAACTGTACGGATATGCCCAAGAGAAGTTTGCCAACGCGGATTTCGTGTCCTCGCTGTTCAAGGCGGACGGTACGGGCGTCATCACCTGGAAAATGGGCGGCAACTGCACCGAGCAATTGCAGTTCAAGCTGATG
>CANQCN010000069.1 GCA_947589685.1 uncultured Clostridia bacterium | reverse complement strand
ACCCTCTGCGCATAGGTGTATTATAACACAAAATAGCGCAAAAAGCAATCACCGCATGGGGAGGCGAAAAAAAAGGTCGGAGAGAAAATCTCTCCGACCCATTGTTGTAAAAGAAAACCCCCGGATAGTCCGGGGGTTCAGTGGAGGTTTACCGAAAAGAATTGAAATAAAAACTCCTTTGGATTAGAATAGAGGTAAGCGACCTGGCAGTTGCGAACCGAAAAATCCAAAGGAGGTCAACCAAATGGAAGACACAAATAGTTTAACACACACGAAATGGAATTGCAAGTACCACGTGGTGTTCGCGCCGAAATATCGGAGGAAAGTATTTTTTGGAGAAAAGAGGATAGAGATTGGAGCGATCCTGCGAGAGCTGTGCAGGTGGAAAGAAGTAGAAATAGTTGAAGCAGAGGTATGCCCCGATCACGTACACATGTTGCTTAAGATACCGCCGAAGATAAGTGTAAGCGGGTTCATGGGATTTCTGAAAGGCAAGAGCAGTCTGATGATATACCAAAAGTGGGGCAACATGAAGTACAAATATAGAAACAGACAATTCTGGTGCAGAGGATACTATGTAGATACGGTCGGGAAGAATGCAAAAGCGATCAAAGAATACATAAGTAACCAACTGAAACAGGATAAAGAAGCAAGCCAATTAAGTATAGAGGACTTGGACGACCCGTTCACGGGTGGCAAGTAACAAACGCATGACTGCCAGGTCGTCACACGCGCGGCTTGCGCGCCGCTGGTATCAGGAGGGCTAATAGCCCGAAACTGAAAAACCACCGGCTATGCCGGTGGATATTTATTTAGCTAACCGCTATATGCGCGCGGTTGTGCTTAGCTTCAAAGGTAGGGAATCCGTCTTTCGTTCCCTTACAAGCGGTAGCCAAGAAAAGAGAGCCGAATTACTTCGGCTCTCCGTTTTTGTTCGGGCGCAAACGCAGCTTCACATGAAAACTATCGTTTGGGCTATTTTTGCCAGTTCCCATTGAAAATAATTAGCACAATTCCATATATTACATCTATATTTGTAAATAAGGCAACCATAGTTGTAATAAGGTAATCTAAAAATATTATTTAATTTTCATAAGAAAAACAGCGGGGAACGTGTTCCTCGCTGTTTGCTTATTGTCTGCCGCGCCACCACCATTCAGAATCAGTGGCGGCTATTCATGGCTTCAATGTAGAGGGCGAGCGCGTCTTTCTGTGCGCCGCTCATTTCCCGCCATTCGGAGAGAATATTGAAACAGGCGAATGTGTGCATTAACGCTCGAACCGCTTATAGTCCCAAGATGTTGCCAATGTTTTTAAGATATATCGCTGTGTTTCAATCGGAAAAGCGAGATAACAACCAAGAACGCGCATATTCCTACCGAAATCAAGATATTCGCCCATATCGGATTTGCTCCCAAGCCCAAAAATGAATTATCTAAAAAGAAAGCACACGGGAACAAATAATTCGACGCGGTAAGTTTCCCCGTCAGAAGTTCAATCGGAACGGCAATTTTCCCACAGATAAAAACAGCGATCGTCGCCGTAAAAGAGGGCAATACCCGTCTTATCAAGAGCGACAGGGCAAAAGCGAAGGCAGAAAACGACACGAGCGGGAAAAGATAGACGGAAAAGAGAGTGATAGCCGTCGTGCCAAAGTTCAACGCCGAGGAAAAAGACGGAGTAGCAATCACCAAATAACCTTTTGCCCCAAACACGCAAAGAATCAAAAGAGCGGCAACAAGGGTGTATCCAATCATCGTGATAAGGCTTGTGAGAAGTACGGCGAGCAGGCGGGTCACAAAATAATAGGTGCGACCGCGCGGGAGAAGTGTGGTAAGCCGTACTTGCCCTTCTTGAAATTCCGCAGGTGTTTTGATTGTAATTTTTACGGCAAAGAACAGGCAAATCACCAAATAGCCGACAATGAGCGAGAGCGCAAGGACACTTGTTGCATTGCTCGCCCTCGGAGCAACTTGAAACGTTCCGATATATTCTCCTATTTCGTCGTAGGCAATGTTATTTTCCGAAAGGAGCGACATGAGCCGCAGCGTCCGCTTTTGTTCGGATAGCAATAATTTTTGTTCTTGCCGAGTTCCTTCGGAAATCGACAAATCGCCCTCCGAGATTTTGAGCCATTCTTCCGTCTGCGCGATCCATTCGTTTGTTTCATCAATGAGTTGATTTAATTCTTCCCGTGAGGTGTATTTTTCTACTCCATATATGTCGTGAGGCGGCAAGTCCTCCGTGAACCCCGCAAAAACAACCGAGAAAATCACTAAAAGCATACCCAAAACGAAAGTTAACACCCAAAACCCTTTTGAGCGCACAAAATTTTTCAATTCAAACTTCATAATCGCCGAAATCATTGCTTTTCCTCCGAAATGAAGTTTTCTTCCAAAAAACTACAAACCGTGAGGTCGGAAATTTCTGCATCGCCTGTCTTGATGAGGTCGGAAAGTTCGCTCCCCGTCGCCTTGCAATAGAGGTATTCCGCCGTTTGCTTCACAAGGCAAGGAGAGAAAACCGAGCGCGCCGCCGTCGCCTTTGACGAGTTCGCAAATTTTATTTTATAAAGTCTTTTGGGAGAAGCCGATAGGTCGTACTCCGCCGAAATCGTACCGTTTTTAATCATCAATACCCTGCCGCACAGCGTTTCGATCTCCGTCAGATTGTGGCTGGAAATCAAAACAGTCGTTCCAAATTCGCGGTGGTAGTATTCAATCAAGTTTCTTATCTCCAAAGCAACCTTTGGATCAAGCGTTGCAGTCGGTTCGTCGAGTAGCAAAAGTTTCGGTTCTTTCATCAAAACGATTAAAAGGCATGATTTTTGTTTCATGCCCGAAGAGAACGTCTTGATTTTTTTATGACGAAATTCCTCCAACCCGAACAAAGTAAGAAGCCGTTCCGCATTTTCTCGATAGCCGTTACGGCAATACGCACCGAAGAGCGAAATGTTTTCCTCTAATGTCAGCCCGCCGAAAAGCGCGGGGTATTCGATGAGCGCGCCGAGGTCGTCATACGCGCCATAGAAAAAATTTTTCCCGAAAATCTTGACATTTCCCGTATCGGGACGCCATAGCCCGCAGATACATTTGAGCAAAGAGGATTTTCCCGCGCCGTTCTCCCCGACAAGCCCTACGATTTCGCCCGCGTTCACGGTGAAATCAATCCCACCGAGGATCGTTCGCTTTCCTATCTTCTTTGTGATGTTGTCTATGCGGAGTGCTTCCATCGTCAAATACCC
>CANQCN010000068.1 GCA_947589685.1 uncultured Clostridia bacterium | reverse complement strand
TGGACGAATCCGACAGCGAACTTTTGAACAAGTATCTCGACCGCATTTCAAGCATTCTCGGCGACAGCGCAAAGAGCAAAAAAGAAGCTCTTGCATCTTTGGAGGAAATGACGGCGCAAAACGAAAGGCTTCTTCGGGAAAACGCTTCTCTTTTACGGCAGACAGAGGAGTTAAAAAAATTTTCGGGACTTGACGAATTTACGCGTGCGGTCCTCTTCGACAAGATTTCCGAGATCGTAACGGGGGCGAGTGCCGCCGAGATGAAGGAATTCATTGATTATCTCGACATTTTCGCGAAATACCGCAAAACGTCAATGTAAATAGCAAATATGGACTTTGAGAACGATGAAGCATATCGCCGTTGGTATGAAAGCAGCGAAGGGTATCAAGACCGACGATATACAGAATGGTACTAGGAGCAGAAGAAGGTAAAATGGGATATCTGTATCTTAACTTTTTAGACAATCTTGAACGCGGTAGCAGGAATTGGGACGATCTCTATACAAGTTCTTTGAAAGAGCAGTATGAGGTGCTGAAACCAAAACTCGGTTTTTCTGCTCCCGATACGCTTCAGGAATTGATTGCGTATGTATTTCCGCTTTCGGATAAAATGTATTCCGTTTCGTTGCCTGCTTTCGATCGACGGATCGTAAAGAATCACAAAGGGAAGGATTGTATTTACAATATCGTCGTCCGTCCGGAGAAGGACGCCGTTTTTTCGCGCGGTATTCCCAATCGTTACGATTTGATCGTGATAGGCGACGTGACATTCGACAAGGTTATCAGTATAACTGTCAAAGGGATTGAATTGATTGATTCCAATGTTGTCAAATTCGGAGAAAAAAAGGTCTATTGTACGGTAGCGTGCGCCTTTGCGGAAAAGTCGTTTTTGTCGAACGGCAGGACCGTTACTGTTCCCGATTACGGCGTGCGGGAGATGCACGATCCCGTGCTGACAAACGATTTTGTCAATTCGCTTTGCACGGAACTTTACCCCGTCCCGGATCCCCGAAGGGCGCTTTTTCAGATCAATCAATGGCAGAACTATCTGAAATTCCGCAGGTATTATTTAGGGAAACAGTCTGAGCGTTGCGCTCCGATCAACAAGGTAACGATCTGCGATTCTTATATGCTCTCAAGGGAGGCATATCGCAGGAACGAGGCCTATTCCGATCTGTTGCTTGACGGGATCGCCGATTTTGCCCGCGGGGACCAGATTATCCTTTCCAAAGAAGTAAACGGCGCCGACGGGTTTCCCCTCATTAAGATCGAGATCGACAAGAACAGGAAAAGTGTTTTAGGTGAAACGATCGGGAGGAACGGCAAGGGGAAGCCTAAATTCGAGGTATGGTTGAACCGCTATACAAAAGATGCAATGGGACTATCTCCGACGGAGCCAAAATATGACGAAAACGGCGATTTGCCGAAAGGTGAAAGATTCTTTCAATATATGCTTGGAGAGCGGTATCTGTTTACGCATATCGATATCGAGCCCGATTGCACGGCACTTGAAAAACAATGCGAAAAGGATATCGGGAGCGCATACGAAGCGATCGATAACAAATTCAACGGCATCATTCGCGGAGAGCTTACGAAGTTCATGGAGGCACAGACGCCCGTTTTGCGGGCGCAGTATGAGCGGCGTTTTGAGCAATATCGGAAAGAAATCGAAGGAGCGTTGGAACACGACGTTGACGAAAACAGAGACAAGGAAGTAAAGAGGGCATACGAGGCGGAGATCGAGCGGAAATTCGAGCCAATCGCAAAGGAACTCAAAAAGAAAATTGCCAAAGCAAAGGGTAATGAAAAAATAAAGTTGGAAAACGAATTGGAAGCACAAAGACGGAACGTGGCGCAGTCGGTTTCGTTGCGCGCTCTGTATATCGCTCGGAACGATAAGCTGATCGATGCCAAAAGGAAGAGTCTCGACATCGATTTGCAGAAGCAACTCAACGATCTCCAAAAAGAAAAGAAATCGCAACTCGAAGTGCAGTACAGGGGAAGAATCGATCAAGAAAAAGCTGCCGCAAAGGATGAGTTGCAACAGAAGTTAAAAAATAAAAAAGCCGAAAAAATCGAAAATGAAACGGTACGCAGATACTGCATTTATTTCCGCCCCGCAGACATCACCGATAAGGTCTCCGAGCTTCAAGAGGAGATCGACAAGGTTGAGCCGCAATTCTTGACATACGACAACCGCGCGGAAAAAGCGAAGATCGAACGGCAGGAAAAGGCATTACACGCCTTCCTCGGGGGATATGTAAGAAACCCTTATCTTCCGGCATATCTTTTTGCGCCGGAAAAACTTTCGCAGACGGTATCGAGCGTTGAAAAGGATCCCGATTGGTATTTGGAGAGCCTGAACAACAGACAGAAGATTGCAGTAAAGCACGCACTTGCGAGCGAGAGCTTATTTCTTTTGCAGGGGCCCCCGGGGACGGGGAAAACGCAGGTCATCGCGGAAATTACGGCGCAACTGTGTAAGCGGGGGAAGAAAGTTCTCATCTCTTCCGAGACGCATAAGGCGATCGACAATGTGTTTGAACGCTTGCCGAAAATTCCAGAAATAAGACCGCTTCGCCTCATTCCGTCGCAGAATGGGAAGGAGACCAATTACAGCCCGGAGAGACTTGTCGACAATTTTTACGCCAATATCAGCGGAAATTTAGAGCGGCAGATTTCGAGATTTGTACACTTTGAAGAGACGAAGGCGTCGTTCGACGAGGAGATGAAGAACCTTCGCCTGGAATATGAAAAACTGTTGCGGTTAAAGCGTGAAAACATACAGGCGGAACGCCGCCGCACGGAAATCTCCGAAGCGGTCAACCGTTTGAATGATGAAATGCAAAATCTGCGCGAAGAGCTTGCTACGGTGCGTGAAGAGGCGGATCAATGCAAGCGGACGGTAAAGTACATCGAAGCGTATCGGTTGACTTCGGATGGTACAAAAGAGCAATACATACGGGAATTTTCGCAAAAGATTTCTGCGTTACTTTCGGAGTATCCTTGTTTTGCATCTCTTTCTTCGGAGAAAGCGGGGGAAATCGCCAAGACGGAGATTTCTGCCGTTCGCGAAGAACTCGCGCATCTTCTCTCCGGAGATAAGCTCGTCGAATTGCAAAAGAGGCAACAAGAACTCCGTGCCGAACTACAGACGCTGGTCGATCCGGATACGTTTGAACCGCCCGAAGCGGGAGATGAAAATTATGGGGAATTCAAGCGGAAACAGACTGAGTTGATTGCAATCAGCAAAGAGATAAAAGATCTTTCCAATGCGGGTGGTTTCGATCTTTCCGACGGCATCGTTTATTCGCTTGTCCCCGAAATTGTAAAAGACGAAGGACTTTTGCGGCAACTGCCCGATGCGCTTGCGTCGATTCAGCAACGCTTGCGTGCATTGATCTCGGAAATGAAATATTCGGTGGAGGAAGCGGCGCGGCGGCTTCGCGACCGCGAGAGCGAATTGTCCGCAATGATCGGCGAAAAGCAAGCCGAGATCAGTAAAAACAAGAGGGAATATGAAGAACTTGGCGAAAACAGCGGGCTCGAGGAGTACGACGAGCGGTATTCTTCCTTAAAGCAGGAGATCACGCGCTTCTTTCGCGACTTCTCTATTATAAAAGAATATGATTCCGAGAATCTCGAATCGGCGTTTGATATCATCCGCGAAGAGTGGAGGAAGATTGAGGACGA
>CANQCN010000067.1 GCA_947589685.1 uncultured Clostridia bacterium | reverse complement strand
GCTTGAAGTCGCAAACAGAAGAAGTGTGCAGAAATTGCGCACTTTTTCTTTTTGCTCCCGATCGCTTGCTCGCTTTGAAAAACAAGCAGCGTTTAAGTAGGGTATCATAATAAAAAGTTAGACAATTTGTACCGAAGATGATAAAATAAGTTACATCCGAAATAGACAAGAGGACAAATTTATGACGCAAAAAGAACTGTATAAATATTTATCGGATATATTCTGCGGCGAGATTTTCAACGCCGAGAAGCTTGCTGCGGGCGAACCCGTAAAAATCGAGTATGTATTCGACTGTCCCGAATTTAAGAAGCTTCGGGAGCAATATCCCATCGAGCGTGTCGCGGGAAAGGGCGGCGATTTTGAACGGGCGCTGCGGTTGTGCCGCTGGCTAGCGCCGCGATTGAAGCATAAGAGCGACTATGACAACCACGTGCCCTGCAATTCGTTGGACCTACTTGATTACTGCTTTGAAAAGCCCGACGTCGGGATCAATTGTTTGAACAAATCAAAGATATTGGCGGAGTGCTGCCTTGCCCTCGGTATCTACGCCCGTCGTTGCGGCGAAATGCCGTGTTCTCCCTATGACGGGGATAACCATGTGGTCACGGAAATCTATGACCGAAAACGCAAAAAATGGATCGCTCTCGATCCCACCCACGGCAGTTACTTCTCCGACGGGGTGCAACCGCTTTCCTGCTTGGAACTGCGACAAGCTTTTGCGGAGAGGATCCCTGTATCCGCAGTTCTCAACCGACAAAGCCCCGCCGACATCGGAAAATTGCAAGAACGGAACGTCGGTCTGAATTGGTATTACGCCAAAAATTCCTTTTACTTATCTGTGGAGTCGGCGTCTGCATTTGGCGAGCCGGAAAACAGCTTTTTCGTTTATGTCGTGCCGGAGGGCTTCGATCTGCGGCGTCATCATATCAAAAATCTCGAATACCGCAAATTACTTTATGGCGCGGATGTGGAAAAACAGATCGCAAAAGCCGAAAAACTGACATTCCGCATCGCTTCGGCGGCATTGTGGGATAGTCCCGTCTCCGCAAAATGATCGTCTGATAAAGGACATAATGGCTCATAGGCAGTTATGTCCTTTTGTTTGTCATAAAGTAGAAAAAAAGCGTCCCGTAGGGCGCTTAGTCGATGAGGCTGTCGGAAATTTTGCTGTAAACCGCGGGGGCTTTTTCCGCCCAGGTACGCTCGATATATTTTGCTATATTGCGCGTCATCACATTCAGCTTTACTTCCAGCGTGGTTTTGGTGGGTTCTACGATTTTGAGTATAACGTCGTAGCTGCCGTCGGGACATTTTTCGTAAGTGGCGACGTAATCCTGCCGTCTGCGATAGTCGATGCGTTTGTGCTTGATATCGTCGGCAATAAGCTGGCGTACGCTGCTGGGTATGCGCGTGTAAAAGTTTTTGAGGCACCATCTGCCTTCGGCGGTCAGATCGTACAGCTCGTCGCCGCCGCCCATAGGCACGCTTTTGTACACAAAGCCGTTTTGCACAACGTCGTAGAGCGTTTGTTTGCAATTGGTAAAGTCTATCCAATTGTTTTTGTAGCTGCAAAGGTCCAGGATGGTCGCTTCGGTAAGAGCCGTTTCCATCTTGTCAAACACGAACAAAAGTATCAGTTTATTAAGCGTGCTGTCCTGTGTGATACCTGCTTGCATAACTACCTCACTGTGCTAACCTAATCAGTATACACTAAAACTCGGTTTTCTACAAGAGTTTTCAACGTTTTTACGTAAAAATACTTCCAAAAAGGTTGCTATTGTGATAAAATATATTACAAACAATTGTATTTAAACGCACGGGCGGAGAGAAACTATGAGTACACAAGAGATCGCGTATTTTACCGACAGCGTCAATACACTGATAGAGGGCAAGCTTATTTTGATAGACAAGCATATTGCCCAAGTACTCAAATGCGTAGCGGCTTCTCCGACGTTGTGCGGCACGTTGTCCGAAACGGTCAAGACGATGTCGTACGCCACGGAATTTTCCCGCGCTCGCGTAACCTGGACGCGTTCGGACGGGACGGTGGAGTGCAGTCTCAAACTGCCCGTAGACCGCAACAGACTGTTTGCCTTTGTGGTGTGTTTGCTGACGGAAGTGGACGCAGGTCGCCGCAATATTCTGGATTTTCTCAAAGAGTACTACTATGCGGGCGACAACGACCGCAGTTACGCTCGTTTTGCCGAAGAGGTACTCAAACCGTTCAAGCAGGCGGGCGAGGCGTTGCTGTCGGATATAGACCCGGTGGGGCTCAACAACCAATACGTAGAGCAAGCGCAGCAATTTTTCAAGGCGGAAAAAATTTACGTCGATTCCGCCGTCACCGCAAAGATCTTCGACGAAATGGAGGCTATCCGTCGCAAAGTCGTCGACAAGCAGCTGTCCGATATATCCGAAAGGGAATACAACACTGCGTCGGAGTACCTTGTAAACGCGATGTATCTCAAAAATCCCAAAATAATATCCGTTTCCTTTTTGGCATACAAATATGTCGCGCTGAAATATCCCGATACAGAGGCGCACGTGCGGGCAATTGCGGATATGTTGAGCAAAGTGTTGTAAAAAATGAGTAAAAAAACAGGCTTTTTTCAATCTATAAAGCAGCGCGATCCCGCCGCCCGCAATTCGTTGGAGATATTTTTTCTATATCCGGGCGTTCATGCGCTTATAGGTTACAGAATTTCGCACTTTTTTTACAAGATAAAGCTCAAATTTTTGGCGCGTTTTATAATGAACTGCACCAGGCGCTCCACGGGCATAGAAATACATCCCGCGGCGCAAATAGGCAAAAATCTGTTTATCGATCACGGCATGGGCGTAGTCATCGGCGAAACGGCTGTGATAGGAAACAACTGTACCGTTTATCAGGGCGCGACCTTGGGCGGCACGGGCAAGGAACACAACAAGCGCCATCCCACCTTGAAGGACAACGTGGTGGTGGGCGCGGGCGCAAAGGTTTTGGGCAATATTACGGTGGGCAACAATGTAAAAATCGGAGCCAATTCCGTAGTGTTGAAAGACGTTCCCGACAACTGCACGGTGGTGGGAGTCGGACGGATAGTCAATGCGGGACGAATAGCGGCGGATTGCGACAGCTGTCCCAATTACTCACGTTGTTGCGACGCAGCCGATACCGACGACGGTGTCGCCGACAAACAATAGTATTTGCAGTCTCCGTTTACCAACGCGCAGACTCGAAAGGAGAAAATTATGAAAATAAAGATTAGCGCAGACAGCACGGCGGATCTGTCGCCGGAACTGCTTGAACAGTACGATGTGGCAACAATGCCATTGCACGTCAGCCTGGGCGAAAACGACTATCTCGACGGCGTAACTATCCAACCGGAGGATATTTACAAGTATTACGCCGAAACGAAGAAGTTGCCCAAGTCCGGCGCGTGCAGCGTTGAAGAGTACACGGAATATTTTCAGGGACTGCTTGACGATGGCAACGACGCGGTGGTGCATTACTGCATTTCCGCCGATATGTCCGCGTCCTTCCAAAACGCGCAGCTGGCAGCCAAGGAGCTGTCAGAGGTTTATGTGGTGGACAGTCGTCAGCTCAGCACCGGCATAGGCTTGCTTGTGTTGGATTCCTGCGATATGGTAGCAAAAGGTATGCCCGCCAAGGAAATTTATGACCGCGCGCTCACACGTTGCAACGCTTCCAAATCCTCCTTTATCGTGGACAAGTTGGAGTTTCTCTACAAGGGCGGCAGATGTTCTGCTTTGGCATATCTCGGAGCGAACCTTTTGTCCATCAAGCCCTGTCTCGAAGTGAAAAACGGACTTATCGGCGTGGAATCCAAGCCAATGGGCAGCTATCGCCGTTGCGTTGCCAAGTATTGCCAAAGCATTCGCGAAAAGATCACCGATCCCGACCCCAAGCGCGTGTTCGTAACGCACACCAAGATGGATGAGGGAATAGCGGAAGAAGTTATCGAGACCGTCAGGAGCTGGGGAATTTTCGACGAGATATTGGAAACCACCGCCGGCTGTACCGTCACCACCCACTGCGGCGCCAACACGATAGGAATTTTGTATTTCAACGACGGTAAACATTAAGTTCCGACCACACGTGCGGCGGTCGATTGCTTGCTGCTACGCAACGCATGCGCAATCGACGGTCAAGTAAACAACATTAGGCTCTATGTCAAATGTTGGGGTGTAGGTAATTTCTCCAACATATAATTGAATCGGTTTGATCCCTCTCCCTGTGG
>CANQCN010000066.1 GCA_947589685.1 uncultured Clostridia bacterium | reverse complement strand
GGTTTTTGAAAATAAATTCGGGATGTTTCAGAGAAATCTTTTCCAAATCATTGACAAAAGTATCACCGTACTGATATAATAGGAATGATGAAAGGAGATCATGAAAGCAATGAGCGAAAAAATAATTCTCTATCATGGATCGAAAAATATCATTGAAAAACCTATTTTCCATGGCGGGAAAGAAACCAATGACTACGGTTATGGATTTTACTGTACCGAGAATATCGAATTGGCGAACGAATGGGCGTGCCCTGATGACAACGACGGTTATACCAACGAATATGAACTTGACTTATCCAATCTGCAAGTCTTGGATCTGACGAAGAACTCTTATAATATTTTGAATTGGGTCGCTCTTTTATTGCAATACAGAATGCCGAAGGGATTGACTCCCAACGACGAACGGGTACGAAGCTATATTTTAGACCATTTTTTTGTAGATATGAGCAACATCGATGTCATAAAAGGCTACCGCGCCGACGACTCGTATTTTTCCTTTGCAAGAGATTTCGTGCGAAATTCCATCACCGTTTCACAACTTTCCCGAGCAATGGAGCTCGGTAAACTCGGCGTCCAAATTGTATTACATTCCGAAAAATCCTTTGGGCACATCCGATTTATCAAAAGCTATGTCGTGAACGGTGCAGAGTATTACACCAAAAGGGTCGCAAGGGATCGGTCTGCCCGAGAAGAATATTTGACGGCGACCCGTAATACCGAGGTGAGCCGTGATGACTTGTTCGTCATGGACATCATTCGTCAGGAGGTGAAAAATGATGATCCGCGCATACAGCGAACTATACGTTGACGACGCCATGCAAACGCTTGCCGAAACCTTTGACTATGTAAGCGACGGAAGGCAGGCGGACATGCTTTTTCATGATTTTATTGTGAGCGGAGCCGCGGAGCAATTCGGCCGAGGGAATCCGCGCTATCTCAATATGCCCTCACAAGTTCTTTTCGAGGAAATTACAGGGAAACGTCCTCCCCGAAAGCGCGCGCAATTTGAAAAAAGTCCCGAATATTGGTGCGGCTTTGTGCTTGCATATTATCAGTGGTTCACGGGACTCAGATTCGAACAGATCGGACGGCGGCTTCCCCCTTCGAGGATCCTCGAAATGTATCACCCTCTGCATGAGGCGGGGTTGGATAAATTCGTTGATGTTGCAAACGGGATCGTTTTTCATAAAGAGACAAATTTAGCGAGATACAGAAAAAACGCAAACCTTTCCCAAAGCGAGTTGGCGCGTTTATGCGGTGTGTCGTTGCGTTCCATCCAACTTTACGAGCAAAGACGTCTCGATATCAACATGGCGCCCGCGATCAAACTTTTGCAAATATCGAGAGTTTTGAGTTGCGAAATGGAAGACCTTTTAGAGAAAAATCATTGATCGCTTAAAAGTGCTCAATCAAATCATACAAGGATATCTAACAGCAGGGGAAACTTATGCTTGATTTGATCAACAATACAACGAAACTTTTGGGAGACGACCTTAAAAGAGAGATCAAAACGGGAAGCAGATTGCGTATTGCCGCGTCCTGCTTTTCGATTTATGCTTACGACGCACTGAAAGAAGAACTTGAAAGCATTGAAGATCTTAAATTTCTATTTACGACCCCGACGCTGATCGGAGAGCAAATCAAGGACAGTGTAAAAAAACAGCAGCGGGAGTTCTATATCCCAAAACTCTCTGAATCTGGGCTGTGTGGGACCGAGTTTGAGATCCGCTTAAAAAATCAAATGACGCAAAAAGCAATCGCCCGCGAATGCGCCGCATGGATGAGAGAGAAAGTTAGGATCAAGACTTTGAAAGAGCCTGTTTCAACGCAGTCCATGATCAATATTGAAACGGACGACGATCACATGCACTACACGCCTGTAGGCGGTTTTACGACCGCCGATCTCGGCTTTGAACGAAGCAATTCCAACCTCACGGGTATCATCAAGACCGACGATATGGCGCAGAGCAAATTTTTCATCGGGGAGTTCGATCGACTTTGGAACAATTCGGACAAGCTCGAAGATATTACCGATGTCGTCGTGGATTACATCTCGAGCTGTTATAAAGAAAACTCGCCCGAATTTATCTATTTCATTATCCTTTACAATGTTTTTAAGGATTTCCTGCGCGATTTCGACGAGGATCATATCCCAAACGAAGCGACAGGATTCAAAAACAGCCTAATTTGGAACAAACTTTATAATTTCCAAAAGGACGGCGCGGTCGGGATCATCAATAAACTCGAACGCTACAACGGCTGTATTCTTGCAGATAGCGTGGGCTTGGGCAAGACCTTCACGGCGCTTGCCGTCATGCAGTACTATTCCCTCCGCAACAAGTCGATCCTGGTGCTTTGCCCGAAGCGGCTCGAACAGAATTGGACACAGTATCAAGGCAACAGTACGACCAATCTCTTTTACAAGGATCGGATCCGTTTCGACGTGCTGTTCCACACCGATCTTGGGCGCACTTCGGGCAAAAGAGGCAATCTTGATTTGGAAACGGTGAATTGGGGGAATTACGATCTTGTCGTCATTGACGAAAGCCACAATTTCCGCAACAACAATTCAGCGCATAAGGACAGGGATACCCGCTACGACTTCCTGATGAAGCGCATCATGCAGGAGGGCGTAAAGACGAAAGTTTTGATGCTCTCCGCGACGCCCGTCAACAACCGCTATAACGATCTGAAAAACCAGCTACTTCTCGCCTATTGCGGCGATTATTCGGAGATGAACGCAACGCTCGGAATGAGCAAAGATGTTCAAACGATCTTCCGCAACGCGCAGAAAGTATTCAATGCGTGGAGCAAACTCCCAATCGCCGAGCGCAAGGCGAAGGACCTCATCGACAACCTCGATATCGACTTTTCCATTATTCTCGACAGCGTCACGATCGCTCGTAGCCGCAAACATATCCAAAAGTTCTACGACACGAGCGACATCGGCACCTTCCCGACCCGCCTGCCCACGATTTCGCGCTACCCCAACCTCACGGACGTGCCCGGCGTCATGAAATATAAGGAGATCTACGACAAACTTCTCTCCATGACGATGAACGTGTATGCGCCGCTTGCCATGCTGTTTCCGTCGCGGATCGAAAAATATGAGGCGAAATACGAGATCGATCTTTCCAGCGAAAACAAAAACGCGAACGCGCTCGGGCAGGGACTGACCCGTCAGCTCAACCGTGAAAGCGGCTTAAAACGCCTCATGACGATCAGCCTCTTGAAACGGCTCGAAAGCAGCGTATATGCCTTTCGCATTACCCTCAAAAAGCTCCTCGAGCTCAACAACGAAACGCTGCAAAAAATCGAGGATTTCCTCAGCGGCGACAGGCAAGTCAAAATTCAGCGAGAAGTGAACGAAACATGGATCGAAGACCCCGACGAGGACGAAATGTACTCGTTTACCAAGGTTTCGTCGGGTAAGACGATCACGATCGACCTTGCCGATATCGACGTTGTGACTTGGAAGCGTGACCTTCTTCACGATGTTGAAATTTTGACGTGTATCTATAATGAAATGCAGAAAGTCACGCCCGCGGAGGATAAAAAGCTCCAAGTCTTAAAGGAATTGATCGACGGAAAACTCGCCCATCCCATCAACGAGGGAAACAAGAAGATTTTGATTTTTTCGGCATTTGCGGACACGGCGGACTATCTCTATCAGACGATCGCGCCCTATATGCTCTCTGAATACGGGCTATATACCGCCAAAGTTGCGGGCGGGCACGAGAATAAGACAAATGACGGCGGCTCCTACAATACCAATCGCATATTAACGTCTTTCTCTCCCATCTCCAAGCAGCGCGACCTCTCGCAGGAAGCGCGTCCCTTCACGATCGACGTGCTGATCGGCACCGACTGCATTTCCGAGGGGCAGAACTTGCAGGACTGCGACATCTGCATCAACTATGATATTCATTGGAATCCCGTGCGCATTGTGCAGCGGTTCGGGCGGATCGACCGTATCGGGAGCAAAAACGATAAAATTCAGCTCGTGAATTTCTGGCCCGATATCTCTCTGGACGAGTACATCAATTTGAGCAAGCGCGTCTCCGCGCGCATGACGATCGTGAACGCCACCGCCACTGCGGATGACAACATCATTTCCGAAGAAAATGAGGAGATGGACTACCGCAAGGAGCAGCTCAAAAAGCTACAAGAGGGGACTCTTCAAGACTTAGAGGACGTAGACGGCAATATTTCTATTACGGATATGGGGCTCAACGATTTCGT
>CANQCN010000065.1 GCA_947589685.1 uncultured Clostridia bacterium | reverse complement strand
GCATACAATGCGGTCGGTACCGCTGACAGGCGGGTCGTCCTCTCCCACACAATTTTCGCAAGCTCAAATTGTGCGGGGTCCCTTTTGGTGACAGCTCCCCTTCCTCTTGAAGTGGAGCCATTTCGTGGCGCGCCCCTCAACTCGCTACGCTGCTGCCGATGGGGACGGTCTTTTATCTCTGTTGTGACTGTATACCTGCGAATGGGGGTGGGTGGTCGGGGAGTGGAACGGAGGGGCTACCGAGAACGCAGAGAGGATTGGGTAGCAAAAAGAACCAAGCCGATGTGGCTTGGTTCTTTTGTTACAACCTGAGGTTGTTGTGTGAGCGTCAATTACTCAGCAGCGGTTGCTTCTCCAATCTTTACAAGATGTGCGGGATAGGATGTTGCTTCTGCCGCGTGGCTGATAGCGCTTGCGCTGAATGTGTCTTGGCTGTCGGAAGTACCCATATAGTACTCGTCGCCGTCAACTTCCATCGTGAAGATACCATAGGTGGAATTCCACTTCCAAACAGAACCTTCGGTCTGAGCATCTTTCAACACGACATTGAATTGCGTGCCGCTCTTGACGATCTCGATGTACTTGCCGTTTACTTGCAACGTGTAACCATCTTCACCACTCTTCTTGACGGTGATTGTGTCAGCAGAGGAGTAATCCGTGGTAGCAGCGAAGTAGTAAGTCTGAGCGGGTTCGTCCGTGAAGTACAGCCATTCGCCCTTTCCGCCGTTGAGAGCCGCTTGGAACATGCTCATCAGGTATTCGCCCTCGGCGGGTTCTTCCATAACAGTGATGGGAGCCTTGGTTTCCAGGATGATCTGGTCGCAAGTGTCGCAGATATGACCGGTGCAAGCATACTTGCCGTCTTTGCTCGTCCACTTGATCTCGTCGCCGACAAGCTTGTGAGGAACCATATCGAGCGTTACATCGAAGGAAACATCGGTGATCGTGCTGTTCTTCCAAGTGTATCTGTACAGACCCTCGGAGATGCAGGTGGGTTCACGAAGTTTTTCAATCTTGTAGTTATCCTCGCTCAAAACGGGCAGGGTGTAATCTTCCGTCTTATTGCAAACAGAGCACTCTCTCGTAAGTTTGCCTTCTTGTTCGGCAGTGGGCTTTACAAGCTCTTTTTGTTTCCAGGTGTGTCCGGTAGCGGGTACTTTATCTTTCTCTTGACGAGGATGCAAGCAGCCTTCGTTCTCGCACTCTCTGTAAGTGTAACCGTCAGTCGTGCAAGTGGGAAGTACCGTTACCCAACCGTCTTTGTCAGCGCCGGGAAGCTTCTTCCAAGTGTGGTCGCCGTAAACTTGTACAAGAATGATCTTTTTGCAATCGGAGCAGGTGAATCTTACGAAACCGCTCTGAGCGCATGTGGGATGACTGTTGTCAAATCCACCGGCTTCGTCTATCGAACCGCCGGCAGCGATAATCTCGCCAGCCGTGTAGGTTTCAAACACCTTGGTCGCATCTTCGGGGATACGCTCTTTAAGATCGCCGAGTTTGTGCGTCGTCAGTTTAGGAAGATCTTCCTTTACTTCCAAAGACTTGTTATCCTGGTCAAGGATGTAGTAAGTCTTGCTGCCGGCTTTCAAGCATGTAGCTTCTTCCGTATGGATACCGGTGTTGTCGTCACCTTTGGTGGTGTCGAGCTTACCCGTTTGCTTGTGAGCGGGGTTGTTCTTGCAGGTCAGCGTGATCGTGCCGTCTTCTTTGATATCGGCATCCCAGCTGTGACCCGTAGCGGGCTTGGTGTTGCCGGAATCGTCTTTATCTCTCCATTCAACGTCGTCGCAAACAGAGCACTTGTACGCATATTGTCCGGCTTCCGTGCAGGTTGCAGCCTTGTCGCCGTCGGGATAACGTTCATAACTGTGTTTGCCGAGGATCAGAACAAGAACATCCTGAGAATGGGGTTCGCTGTGTTCGTGATCGCACTTGATGTACATAAATCCTGCGGTCTTGCAGCTTACGGGGCAGTTATCCAATTTGGACAATGCTTCGAGAATACCGGGTTGACCCTCTCTCTCCATGTCGTCCATTCTGTAAACGGGACCCTGTCCGTTGGGATATTCAACGCCTTTTTTGAATTCGAAGCCCATGAAGGAGTGATTCGTCTTGGTAAGTTCGATTTCAAGTTTTCCGGACTTATCCTCACTAGGATTGTCGGGATCAGCATAAGTGTAATCGTAAACGATCTTGCCGCCTTCGTAGCAGTTGGGATCGGTGCTTTCGCCTACGTTCTTCGTGCAAGTCTTAGCCTTGATCGCTTCTTTCTCGTGGCACACCGTGCATTCAAGATTGATCGTGATATCGGGAGCATTGCCGGTTATCGTGGGATCGCCCCAAGTGTGACCGGTAGCGGGAACTTCTTCACGTACACGGTGTTCGGGGTTGTTCTTGCAAGCAAATACATCTTCACCGGGCTTGGTGCAGGTGGGAGCAGTGCATTCAGCCTCGATCTTGTCGCCCTTTTCGTGTTTGCCGATAACCTTGATCAAAATGTCGTTTTCGCAGTTGGGGCAAACAAAGTGAGCATAGCCTTGCGTCGAGCAGTCGTTAGGCGAGTTGGCAAAGTATTGGAAATTGCCGGTGTCGTCATAAATCGCCGTAGGATCGTCCAAAGCGCCAGTGTACTGCTTACCTTGGAAAGTGTGAAGTACAGCCGAGGTCTTTGTCAAAACAATCGTTGTGTCTTGTTTCCAACCGAGTCCGCCCTCTGACGTGGGTTTGCTTTCTTCGGAGCCAGCGGGATAGAACTTGATCGTATATGTACGAGTGGCAAGCTTGTGTTCGGAATCATGCTCACTGCAATTGCCGCTGTCGCCGCCTTTTTCCCATTTCGCATCGGAAAGCGCGGGTACTTCTACCGTGGCGTCCGCCAAACCGCAAACATCGCAATAACCGTGAATTGTGCCCTTTGCCGTTTGAGTGGGTTCATTGTCGAATTCCCAATCTTCCGTGATGTGGTGACCGTGAACGGGAAGAACTTCGGTGTCATACACGTAATCCGTCTCGCAACGTCCGCAAAGAAGAACTCTTTGTCCGCCGTCTACGCAAACATTTGCGCCTTCGTCAACGACAACGCGCCAATTTTCTTCGGTGGTCGGTTGTCCCTTGTCATCAAGAACGTACTTGGTGTGACCGAGCTTGTCTACCTTGCCTTCCTTAACGGTGGCATTGCAGTCCAAGCAAACTATATTGTTGTAGCCGTCTTCGGTACAAGTGGGAAGTTTGCCTCTCTCTTCGGTTCTAAGGTGGTTGGTGGGATTCTTTTCACCCTTTTCTTTGAGATATCTTGCCTGGCAGCCGGGGTTGCGGCATGCAACAAACCATGTCTCGCCGGAAATGCAGTTGGCGTCCACTACCTTGTGAACTTCAACCCAAGCATGAGTTCCGTCCTCGCTACCGGGGCAAGTTTCGGGATATTGGGGCATCGCGACGTGAAGTTCGCTACCGTCATTCAAATAGACCGTAAGATTGCCATCGGCGTCGAACACTACATCTTTGATACTCACTCCGTCTTTACCGTCAGTACCGTCTGTGCCGTTTGAACCATTGGATCCTGTTACGAGACCTACATCCTTTGTGGATCCATCGCTCATTTCCAGAATTAAATGACCGCGAGAATCGATCGATCCGCCTACTACTGTGGGGTCAGATTTGTTACAAGCCGCAGCCGTAACAAGCGCTGCTACCAAACAGCAAACAAGGCAAAGACAGATCAAAACTTTCAACAGCATTGATTTTGTTTTTTGCAACATTGTTATACTCCTTTTTTATTTTTTTTAAGATTTGGTTGGGAGTGCCATCCTTATCTCGTCTTTTGCAGCAAAGGGTATAGGTGTGTAGCCGGCATAAGGCGAATATCGGGGTAACAAATCCCGAGGTGCGGCAAACAGTCGTAAGAGCTTCGCAGAAATCGGCGAAAAGTGCGCCCAAAATACGCAAATAGCTGACAAAATCAAGCTTCAGCTCTCATTCGCCAAACTTCCCGAATAGTCATACTTTCTGTTTACTGCCCTTAGTTTATCACACATAGAAATGTGTGTCAATAATTTTTGCATAAAAAAAATTTTTTTTCGACAGGAAAAAAACCTTTATTTTTGCCCACGGATAGCCCGTAAACGACTTTGCGGCAAGGTTTTTGCCCTTTGACGACCGTCGAAAAGCGGCTTTGCGCCAACAACATTATATGCCGCGCCGACGCGGTTTGTCGCACGTCCGCCAAACGCAAACGACAAGGACGAGGAAATTTCAAAAGCGGAAAAATTTGTGCGAAAATTTTTTTTGAAATGAGCGAGGGAGGGAGAAAGCGGGGAAAGCAGAGGATATATTATAATGTATACGCGCGCGTGAGAGGAGTCGGTCTTGAATAGCCCTCTTCCACCTCGTCCTCCCACGCCTTGGTCAGCACCAACCGCATACAATGCGGTCGGTACCGCTGACAGGCGGGTCGTCCTCTCCCACACAATTTTCGCAAGCTCAAATTGTGCGGGGTCCCATTGGCGGTCCCGACTGCGTTGGTGCATTAGAAAAGCACCAACTTGCCCGCGCTCACGGCGAAGTGTCCACAGGACAC
>CANQCN010000064.1 GCA_947589685.1 uncultured Clostridia bacterium | reverse complement strand
CGGCGGAAATGCTTGCCACCTGCGCTATGGATTGTTTGCCTTCTACGGGCGTGGATATTTGTTTGAGCTTTTCCACGCAAACCTCTACGGCTTTGTCGATGCCCTTGCGCAAAATGATGGGGTTAGCGCCCGCCGCAACGTTTTTGTTGCCTTCGCGGATGATCGCCTGCGCCAAAACAGCCGCCGTGGTGGTGCCGTCGCCTACTACGTCGTTGGTCTTGGTGGAAGCTTCTTTTACTATCTGCGCGCCCATATTTTCAAACGGGTCTTTCAGTTCGATCTCTTTTGCAATGGTCACGCCGTCGTTTATCACCAGCGGTGTGCCGTATTTCTTTTCGAGGATGACGTTTCTGCCCTTGGGACCGAGCGTGATCTTCACCGTATCCGCAAGTTGATTTACGCCGTTTTCGAGAGCCTTTCTTGCTTCTTCTCCGTACTTGATTTGTTTAGCCATAGTTTATTCCTCCACAATTGCCAAAATATCGCTTTGTTTGATGACGGTAACTTCCTCGCCGTCGATCTTAAACGTGCTGCCCGCATACTTGCTGTACAGCACTTTGTCGCCTACGGACACGATCATCTTCACTTCTTTTCCGTCGATCAGTCCGCCCTCGCCCACTGCCGCAACGACAGCGACTTCCTGCTTTTCCTGAGCAGCGGTGGGAAGAAATATTCCGCCCACTGTTTGTTCTTTTTCTTCGGTTTTTTTGACAACTACTTTGTCAAAAAGCGGTTTGAGTTTCATTTATCTGCCTCCCAAAATATTATTTACAAGATTTTTAGCAGTCAAACCTTTCGACTGCTAATTATATTATACTACACATTTGCAAAAAGTCAACATAATTACTTGCAAATTTGGCAATTTTTTTGACGAAGCGGGGAAAAATATTTTCAAAGTATTGTTATTTTCCCGCTAAAATGATATACTATTTCAGTAATACTTAGCCAAAGGAGAAAAATTATGGAAAAAGTATTGTTTACGATAGGAACTTTCGAGGTATTGCTGTGGCATTTGCTTGCCGTGATCGCCTTGCTTGTGATTATTGCGCTTACCGTTGTTATCGTTTTGCTTTCGCGCAAGAAGTCGGCAATAAGCAACGAACCTACGGAGCAAGCCGAAGAGGAACAGCCCGCCGAAGCTGCCGATGAGGCGGTAGCGGACGGAGCTGCCGAAACCGCCGCGGAGGACGAGATCGCCGTGGTGGAAGAAGAGGACGAAGAACCGGAAGAGGATGAAGAGCCCGCCACCGAAGAGGAAGCCGCGCAGGAAGAAAAGGCGGCAAGCGAGCAAAAGCGTCCCAAAAATTATCATATATCCTTGCGCGCCGACGGCAAATGGCAAGTAAAGCTTTCCAAGGGCGCAAAGCCGTTGAAGCTGTTCGACACTCAGGCGCAGGCGATAGCCTTTGCAAAAGAAAAGGCAAAAAATCAAGAAGGAACGATAACCATTCACAAAGTCAACGGACAGATCCGCAAACAGAAGTATTGATCCCGCGCGGGAGCTTTCTTTCGCAAGTAACGGCAGAGACGATCGTTGCAAAGACAACGTACAAAAAGTAAACAAATTTATCGATATGAACAAATGGGATAAAAGATTTATGGAACTCACCGAGCAGGTGGCGACTTGGTCCAGCTGTTTCAAAGAAAACCGTCAGGTAGGCGCAGTGATAGCGCGCGACAAACGCGTATTATGCACGGGCTACAACGGCGCTCCCGAAGGGATCACCAGCTGCAAGGAAAAGGGCGAGTGTATGCGTATCAAGCTGGGAATACCCAGCGGCACCAATCTGGAAAAGTGCTATTCCGTCCACGCCGAGCAAAACGCTATCGTCAATGCCGCGCGCATGGGCGTATGTCTGGACGGAGCTACTTTGTACTGCACTCACCAGCCTTGCGTGATTTGCGCCAAGCTGATAGTCAACGCAGGCATAAAGCGCGTGGTGTACAAGGAGGGCTACCCCGACGAGTTCTCCGTAGAGGTGCTTCGCGAGGCAGGGATCCAACTCGACCGTTACGGCGACCTGTAACGCGGCGCAGAATTTGTCGTTTTTGTCAAAACCGCCGTTATAAGACGGGCGGTACTCGTATTATTGCAAAATCATTTGGCAACAGCCCGCGAAAGACTCGCGGGCTGTATTTGTTTGTTTCTCAATATTTGTTATAGGGTATATTTATTCCGATTAGATACCAACCGCCTTATTTGTTGAGTCCGAGCGCTGTTTTTTACTTACAGTACGTTTGCGTAAGTCAAATATTTCATCGGTATATCCAGCACATCAACGGCGCCGCGGTAGCCGTCCCTTTTCAAATGCGGCAGCGCATGCGCGTAAGCGAGCATTATTTTTGCGGTGTAGTCGGGGTTGTTGTCCATCGACACTGTGCAAACCGCCTCGAAGCCTTCGCCCGTGCATATCACTTGTCCGCGGTGGTGTGTGCGTTTTTTCAGCTCGCGCACTTCTTGTTGCGACGTAAAGCGCACCTCGGTATCGTACCCTTCGAAGTAATCGGGCATACTTATTATTTGTTGTTCTATTTCCTTTTTGTCGCTTTCCACGCATGCGACGTAGCATATCCTGTCGTGCAAAAGCTTTCCGTCGGTGACGCCCTTTGCCGCCAAAGACATTGCGTCCGACTTCGGCACGGTAAACTGCACAGCGTCCAACACGCCGGGGATAGCGCGCACGGCATTGCTGTGCCCTTGCGACACGCCCTCGCCCCAAAGCGTCGCGACGTTTTTTGCGCCGATACCGAAAACCGCCCTCGACAAGCTGAGCAGTCCGGGATCCCAACCCGTGGAAATTATAGCCAGGCTGTCCTTTTTCGTTCTGTTGAGACGCGCCTTGTATTCCGCGATCTTTGCGTGAGTATCGAAGCTGTCCACGGTATCGAGGCTTTCCGCTGCGTCGGCGTAACGTTCTATATCCGCATAGCTGCCGAGCGCAAGCACCGCCACGTCGAAATCCCGTTCTTTGCCCAAATTTTTTGTCGGGCGATAGAGCTGGTGGCGTATTTCGCGGCGGGAGTACACGGCGACCAACTTTGTTTCCGCGCTTTTTTCCGCTTCCTTTTCAATGCTTTTTCCCAAATTTCCGTATCCTACGATTGCAATTTTCAGCATAAATTTTCCTCCGACTACCAATATATGCGCCGCTTTGCGCAAAATTGTTTTTGACTATATGTGAAAGCTTGCAAGCCGTCAAAAACAAACAAAAATCCTCATTTATCGCGTTTGACCCGCAAAAACGGTATCGCAAACGAAATTTATCCGTCAAAAAGGAAAATTTAAGGAAAAAATATTTATATACGCTTTATTTTTTTCGTAAAATATTGTATTATTATGTAAAAGATAGTATAATATCTGTGTAAAATAGAACACAGTTTTACGATAGGTAGACGATATGAGGGAATTTCTGAAAGACATTTTTACCAACGTGGACGTCAACATGATCGTTACGAGGATCATATTTGTGGCAGTGTTCACGTGCGTATTTTTTTTGTTCTTCTATTACGCCAAAAAGCGCAACTTGCAGCTTTACACTTATATTGTGATCGTGGCAATGGCGGTGCTGTTTGCGCTGTCCTTCCTCATCGAACCGAGCGAACTCGGTTTCTATGTCTACTTTGCCTTGACGATTTTGACCGTTCTCGGTTTGATGTTGTTTATCTCCGACATCAACCGTCACATTTTCCGTCTTTCGTTAAAGCGCAAATCCTTCCGTGAAAATCTTGCCGACCACTACGGCAGCGAGGATCTTCGCAAATCCGTTTCCGAGATCGTCAAGTCTTGTTTGCGCTTGTCCAAGACTGATACGGGCGCGCTCATCGTGCTTGCCGACCATATGTCGGACGAGATACTCGACAGCGGTATCAAGATCAATTCGGAGATCACCGCGGAGTTGATCGAAACGTTGTTCTTTCCCAAAACTCCGTTGCACGACGGCGCGGTGATAATCACCGCAAACAAGGTTTTGTCGGCGGGATGTTATCTGCCCCTCACGCAGGCGCAAAATCTGCCTCGTGAGTTCGGCACACGTCATCGTGCGGCGATAGGCGTTGCGGCGGCGTTTCCCGATTGCACGGCGATAGTGGTGAGCGAGGAAACGGGAATAATTTCCGCTATGCACGACGGAAAAATCAAAAGGTATCTGGACAGCCGCCAATTGCAGGACATCTTGGAATGTGCAATGGGCTTGGCTGACGAAAGCGCCGAAGAAAGGCTGTGGGGAGAAAAAGAACAATGAAGAAGAAGAAAGGTATGACTGCGTCTCAAAGAATAGCACATTTTTTCAAACACTATTTTGTGTTGCTGTTGCTCGCGTTCGGTTGCGCCGTTCTTACGGTTTTGTTGCTTGCCTTTTGCGCTTGACCAATGGCGGTGCGCCCACTTGACGCAAGATAAATCGATGTTGCGAGAAGCCGACTTTTGACAGTCGGCTTCTTTTGTCTCAAAAAATGAACTGCATTTCCGCGTCCTGACCGCCCCATTCGCAGTGACGCATTTCGCAACAGCGACAAAGACCTTCCCCGTCAATCGAGTTGAGGGGCGTGCCACGACAAGCGAACGTGTCCTGTGGACACTTCGCCGTGAGCGCGGGCAAGTTGGTGCTTTTCTAATGCACCAACG
>CANQCN010000063.1 GCA_947589685.1 uncultured Clostridia bacterium | reverse complement strand
TCACGGCGAAGTGTCCACAGGACACATTCGCTTGTCGTGGCGCGCCCCTCAACTCGCTTGCCCGTGACGGGGAAGGTCGGGCGCGCGCGTACTAGTGAAGTTTGACGCTGCGCGTCAAGTGAAGTACGCGCAATGCGCGTGTGAAGTATTTCGACGTTCGTCGAAATGTGAAATTTTGCGGCTATGCCGCAAAGTTGAGGTCGGGACCAAGTTTAGAATGTCAAACCCCTCAGTCACCTTTACAGGTGCCAGCTCCCCTTCCTCTTGAAGTGGAGCCTTTTATCACTGTTACAGACTGTGTCTCCGCGAATGGGGGGGGTGGAGGGGCGTGGCGCGTTAAACCAATCACCACAGTGTGGTGTTGGTAGCTGCCACGTAAGGGCGCACTTGTTTTTTTCGTGCGCCCGTGTGCCTTATAAATGGAATGGAGGGTTCTACCCGGAGCGAGGGTGTTCGGTGCGAAACAATCTGCAACGAGCGCACTTAGTGCGCGAAGCAATTTTATACAATGTTTGACCTTGTTTTACCCGGAGCGAGGGTGTTCCACGCAAAATAATCTGCAACGAAGAACGCCGCACTAAATCGTGCGGCGTTCGTAGTGAAGCCTTTTTGCGTGGAATACCCGATGCGACTTGTGGTCGGGTAAATGTTTCAACTCAGTTCCCGCGAAGTTCGGGCGTGTACCGAACCTTCGCGTCCTTGTGGGGGATGCCGGGGCGGAACACTCCCCGGCGAAGGTCTATCCGACCGCGCGTGCGTTCACGCGCAACCCACAAGTCCGACTGCGGCGGCGCGTAAGCGCTTTGGTTCAGGGGATATATAGTATAAAAAGAAATCGACTTTCGCCGAGGAAGTCGATTTTCTAAATGTTGTTTACTTTACCGTCGATTGCGCATGCGTTGCGCAGCAGCAAGCAATCGACCGCCGCACGTGTGGTCGGGCACTTCACGACTTGGTATGCACTTTGTTTTCCGCGTACTGCTGCGCTTTGTAGCGAAATTGCTTGCGATAATCGTGTACGGCAAAGGGAATGTACACCAATAACGACATCACCTCCGCCACGGGATAACAGAACCAGATGCCGTTTTGCTGCCACAGACTGTTGAACAATATTGCCGTGGGGATAAGAAACAGCAACTGCCGCGACAGACTCATAAGCAAGCTGGACACGGGGCAGTTGATGGATTGCAGCATATTGATGACAAGTATGCTGAACGCGGCGGGAATAAACGCGATACTTATCGCGCGGAAAGCATACGCGCCCTCACGCACCAACACGCGGTTGGCTTCGTCAAGCTGCTGTTGAGTTTGACCGTTTGCCAAGGCGTGACTCTTGAAAATGGACATCAGCGCGTCTGGGAATATCTGAAAGAGCAATGTGCCGAAAACCATAACGCCCAACGCTATATAAAGCCCCAGCTTGAACGTGTCGTTGAAGCGCTTTTTTTCGTTGGCACCGTAGTTGTAGCTCATAATAGGCATTGCGCCCTGCATAAGCCCGAACACGGGCATAAACACAAAGGACTGCACTTTGAAATATGCGGAAAGGACGGTTATGCCGTTGGCGTAATCGCGCAGCATTATGTTCATAATGATCGTCACCACGCTGTTCATAGCATTCATTATGAACGCGGGCAAGCCTATCTTGAATATTCTGAAAAAGTACTTCTTTTGCGGACGGTATCCTTTTAGCGAAATGGAAACGTCCTGTTTTTTGGCAAAGAACGCAACTATATCTATGGCTGCCGCCGCCCATTGACCTATCACGGTGGCGAGGATCGCGCCCAAAACGCCCCATTGACAGCCCACGATAAAGGCGGCGTCCAAAACGATATTGGTAACGGCGCCCACAAGCTGCGTGATCATCGGGATCTTCATATTGCCCGTCGCTTGCAGCATGCGCGCGCAGGTAATGTCCATTATCACGCCGATAGAACCGACCATATATATTTCCAGATACAGCGCGCCTTGCTCGATGACGTATTGCTGATCGGAGGCGTCGTCGGCGTTTACAAAAGCGCGCATAAAGGGCTTGGATACGACAAACGCCAACGCGACCATTAGCAACCAACAGGAAATCGCCATAACGATCGCCGTCTTTGCCGCCTTGTTTGCATGCTCGCGATTGCCCTCGCCGAGCTTGCGGGCGATGTACGCGTTTGCGCCAACGCCTATGCCTATGCCGAGCGCCACAACGATCATCGTCATTGGCATAACGATACTGACGGCGTTGAAGCTGTCCTGCCCTATCGCCTGCCCAGCATATCCCGACGGTTGATAGGTTATGCCCGTCAAAAACAGCGAGTCCACTATGTTGTACAAGGATTGCACCAACATTGATATGATAGCGGGCAAGCTCATCGTGAGCAGCAGCTTCCCTATGCGCATATTGCGCATTTTGTCCGATTGCAGCCGCGCTTGATCGGTAGGTTCGGTATTTATCTTTTCTTCGGTAATTTCGTCCATAATACAATACAAACGGCTGCCTTGACGACAACCGCTTGTATTGTAACATATATTTACTTTTTAGACAACCGTTTGCACGGCAATGCTTTCGGTTTGCTCAGCCGACCTTGACGTATCTGCAAAAGCGCAGAATGTAGCCGTTGTCCTCCACGGGCGCGCCCTCCTCCGCAAGACGCCAATCGACGCGCTTGTCCAGATCGGGGAAAAACACCTCGGCACCGCCGTCGGCGTCCACCTTGGTGACAAAAACCTCATCGCAATCGTCCAACAGCAGCGCGTAAACGCTTCCGCCGCCTATCACAAATACGTTGGCGGAGTCCGTCCCCGCGAGGGCGGCTTTCAACGCCTCCGCCGTAGACACGGAGAGTGCGTCGGGATACGATTTTCCGCTGTCGTCCAACACGATATTTACCCTGTCGGGAAGAGCGCCGTGCGGAAAGCTCGCGTAAGTTTTGGCGCCCATAACGACCGTTTTTCCCAAGGTTTTTTTGCGGAAAAACGCCATATCCTTTTTGAGAGAGAAAAGCAAACCTCCTTGTTTGCCTATGCCCCAATTTTTGTCCACTGCAACGATAGCTTTCATTGTTCACCGAATAAATCTATTTGTATTTATTTTAATGTCCTTTTGCTCTTTTTGCAAGAGTTTTGCCCCGCTTGCGTATAAGCGACGATTTCATCCCGTCGGCTACAAAAAACACCGCTTGCAAAACAGGTAGCGGATCTAATTCGATCAGATCGCGACTTCGAATTTTTCGTTGAAGGGCTCGTACTCGTAACCCTCCAACGCAAAGTCGTCGAGAGTAAAATCGTAAAAATCCTTGACGAATCTGTTCATCACAAACTTGGGCGCGGGGTGACGTGCGCCCGCTATCAAACGGCGAACGGCGTCCTCGTGACGGTCGTAGACGTGCGCGTCGGCAATGACGTGTACCAATTCTCCCGCCTCGAAACCGCCGATCTGCGCCATGATATGCACCAACACGGCGTACTGCACCACGTTCCAATTGTTGGCGACTGCCATATCGTTGGAGCGTTGATTGAGAATGGCGTTGAGCTTGTTGCCCGAAACGTTGAACGTAACGGAATACGCGCAGGGGTACAAGTGCATTTCGTTCAAGTCGGAGTGTACGTAGATGTTGGTGATTATCCTGCGGGAAAACGGATTGTGTTTAAGGTCGTAGATGACTCTGTCCACTTGGTCGAACTCGCCTTCGGGGTACTTGCTTTTTACGCCGAGCTGGTAACCGTACGCCTTGCCGATACTGCCCGTTTCGTCCGCCCAACTGTCCCAAATGCGGCTGTGCAGATCGTGTACGTTGTCGGACTTCTTTTGCCAGATCCACAGCAACTCGTCCACAGCCGAGCGAAATGCCGTGCGACGAAGCGTTATCACGGGAAACTCCTCCGATAGATCGTAGCGATTGACCACGCCGAAACGCTTGCGGGTGTATGCGGGGGTTCCGTCCGCCCAATGCGGACGAACGTCAGCGCCGACGTCCGTTACGCCGTTGGCGAGAATATCCGTGATGTTTTGCACAAAAATATCGTCTGCTTTGCTCATTTTTTCATCTCCGCAACGCAAACATTTTAGCAAATACGCCCAAAACCGTCAAATAAATGCCTCGCCCAAAAACAATAAAAAAAAGAAAGGAAATTTGTGCGCTTTTGACCGCGAAAAAAAAGCCCGCACACGGGAAAACCGCATACGGGAGTTTCGAAAGCGCAACGCCGAAAGCGCGCCTATCTGTCGTCGGTTTGGGCAAAGGTCGCCACCACCTCGCGCAGGGCGGCGGAGGATCGCTCGCCTTCGAGGTAGACGCGGACGGCGTTTTCGGTGCCGCTTCTTCGCAGTACCACACGGCAATCGGGATACAGCTCGCCGATACGGTTTGCCGTGGTGGCAAGGCTGCGTTCGGTGGTAAGCCTGCCGTTGACGCGGGTGATGGGTATGCTTGCAAAGGCAAAAGGCTTGTCTACGCACTCTGCCGTATAGCGCAAAAGACTGCCCTTTTCTGCAAAAATTTTGCACACCAAAAGCGCGTTGACTATTGCGTCGCTGCCCGTGGCGTAGTCCGTCACAAGGTAGTGACCGCTTTCCTCCCCGCCGAAGCTGAGACCGAGCTCCACCATTTTGTCGAATACGTTGGCGTCGCCCACAGCCGAACGCACCAGGCGGATACCGTATCTTTCAAGCGCTTGCTCTACGCCCCCGTTGGTGAGAACGGTGCCGCACACCGTGTTGCCGTGCAGCTTGCCCCGTTCTTTGAGATACTTGGCAATGCCGTAAAAAACTCTGTTGTTGGTAACCTGCTCCGCGCCCTCGAACACCGCCAGACGATCCGCGTCGCCGTCAAAAGAAAAGCCCAGCACGCAATCGTTTTC
>CANQCN010000062.1 GCA_947589685.1 uncultured Clostridia bacterium | reverse complement strand
GGTCGGTACCGCTGACAGGCGGGTCGTCCTCTCCCACACAATTTTCGCAAGCTCAAATTGTGCGGGTACCCTTTTGGCGGTCCCGACTGCGTTGGTGCATTAGAAAAGCACCAACTTGCCCGCGCTCACGGCGAAGTGTCCACAGGACACATTCGCTTGTCGTGGCGCGCCCCTCAACTTGTTTTGCGCAATTGACGGAGACGGTTGAGGCGCGTGTACTAGTGAAGTTTGACGCCATGCGTCAAGTGAAGTTTCGGCTATCGCCGAAGTGAAGTTTGCACTTCGTGCAAGTGAAGTTTTGCGGCTACGCCGCAAAGTTGAGGTCGGGACATTTGTTAGACGAGCAAGCTTGCTACCATTCGGGCTGTGATTGGTGATAAAAACAGATGAATTAAAATAAAGTTTACTTCTAATATCCCTCTTCCACCACCTGTCGGTGGTCCCCCTTCCCCGTAAATTTCGTTTCACTCAATTGACGGGGAAGGTTAAATGTCACTGTTGCGAACTGCGTCACCGAAAAAAAAAGACTTTCCCCGTCACGGGCAAGCCGTTACGGGGAAAGTGGCGCCCATCGGGCGACGATAGAGGGATAGTTGAAACAAACTTGTCTTTGGTATCCTGCATTTTGGTGGTCCCGACTGCGTTGGTGCATTAGAAAAGCACCAACTTGCCCGCGCTCACGGCGAAGTGTCCACAGGACACGTTCGCTTTTCGTGGCGCGCCCCTCAACTCGCTTGCCCGTGACGGGGAAGGTTGGAGTCACTGTAACAAACTGTGTCTCTGCGAATGGGGGTGGGTGGTCGGGGCGTGGAATGGAGGGTTCTACCCGGAGCGAGGGTGTTCGGTGCAAAACAATCTGCAACGAGGGCGTAGCCCGAAGCGAAGCCGTTTTGCACCGAATACCCGATGCGACTACTATACAGGTATATAGCGCCGCCAACCGCGGTTGTAGAGCTTGTAGGATGTGAAGTTGGTATCCGTCACCATAAGGACGCGGCTGATAGTGTCGCTCGTCATATACCATCTGTAACCCGTTTCGGTAAATTTGATGGTTTTGAGTCCGTCGCATTGATCGAACGCGTACTCGCCCACATATTGCAGATCGGCGTCCAACGTGATAGCCGTGAGACCCTTGCAGCCTTGGAAAGCGTTGTTGGCGATCGTTATCGTGCCGTCCTCCACCGTGTAGCTGCCCGAAAGCTCGTCGCGGGCTTCGATGAGGTACTTGCCTACGTAAAGCACGGTGTTGTCGTTGTGCCAATTGCTTGCGTCGGCGTAGTAAGCGCTACCCTTGAAGGCGTCCTTGCCGATGTAGCTGATCTTGTCGCTGTTGACGGTGATGGTACGAAGTTGCAGGCAGTTTTCGAAGGCTTCCTCGCCGATGTATGTGACGTTTTCGGGAATGACGATCTCCGTGATTGCCGTGCCGCGGAAAGTACCCGCGGGGATACGCGTAACGTGGTCGGGTATGCTGACTACGCCCACCGCTCCGTCGATATGGAATACGGGCGAGCCGTAATGCAGCGGGCTGGAAAAGTCGTTTACGAAGTTGATGTTGAACCATTCGGCGGCTTTACCCTTGAACTCCACTTCCGTCAGCGTGGTGCAATCCTTGAAGGCGTCCGCGTCCACCAATTTGAGAGAGGAGGGCAATATCACCTTGGATACGGTCGTCGTGCCCGTAAACGCCGCGGAGGATATGGACAGCGTGCCCGATTTGACCTCTACCGTGCTTTGCGAGCCGTCGCGCACCTTGATGAGGTGCAAGCCGAGATACAGCATATCGTTTTGCCAATGTTCGTCGTTGTTGACATAGCCCGTGTTGAGGAAAGCGCCCTTGCCGATATCGGTGAGCTCGTCGCCTATCTCGATGTTGACGAGGGACGTGCTTTCCGCAAAGGCGTAGTCGCCCAACGTGGTGAGCGTTGCGGGAGGATCGAACGTCTGCAAAGACGTGCAGCGGCTGAACGCATAGCGCTCTATTGTGGTGAGCTGATGCGCGTCGCCCGTGACCGTTACCTTTTGCAGCTCGGTGCAGTAGTAGAACGCCATTTCTTCTATCGTCTTGACGGTGCAGGGGAAGCTGAGCGTACGCATTTTGTGAGCGCTGAACGCCGAGTGTCCGATCTTTTCCACCGTGTATTCGGTGTTTTCGTAGGTGCCGTCATCGCGCAGTACTTTGTGCTTTTCGGGGATGATGATATTTTGTGCATTGGGTACTTTTTTGGCGCTCTTTACGGTGCAGTGCGCGCCGGAAATTGTGTATTCGAGCCCATCGTAACCGCACACGGAGCAAAGGTTGCTTTCGATCCACTCGTGACCGTTTTCCGACACGGTGTTGCACACGGCGCACTTGGCTTTGTGAGCGGCGGGAGACATACTTTCCAACACCCATTGGTGCTTTTTAAGCTCGCCCCACTGCTCGCGGCGCTCGTTTTTGCATTGCTTGCACTGCTCTACTTTTTCGCCCAAATGCTCGCAATCAGCCTCCTTTTGGGAGATGACCTGGTATTCGTGCGAGCCGAATTCCTGCTTGCCGCAATTGGAACAAGTTTGAACGTGTTGACCGTCGTCCAGCAAACGCCAAGGAGTCCAGCTGTGTCCCGCGGACGCGGCTCCCGCTTCGCTGAACGATTGGAAGCAATCCTTGCAAGCCGTCGTCACCACTCCCGCTTCGTCGCAGGTGGGCAACGTTTCGGTGGAGACCATTTCGCAGTCCGTTATGATTTCGTAGCCGCAGTTGTCGCGCGTGCATACGACCTTGTGCTGAGGATGCTCCTTGCTGCCGCAAAATTGAGGCGCGCTAAATATGTGACCGAGCGCAGTGCCCTCTTCGGGAATTTTGAAGCCCTTTTCGCAGACGGCGCATTTGTAGTTGGTGTAGCGATTTGTCGTGCAGGTGGCGGCGATCTGCTCTGCGACTATCACGCAATCGTCCTCCAAGCTGTAATCGCAGTCGGGATTGGTACACTCTGCCTTGTGACGGGCTTGGAACAGTCCTTTGCGCGTTTGCGTGTAAACGAGATTGTGACCGGTGGCATCCTGCGTGATACGTTCGTGTACCGATTGACACTCGGAGCAGACCAAGCGGTCGAAGCCCGGCGTTGTGCAGGTGGCTTTTACCGTGCCGTCGAGTTGAAGATCGCATTCGGACTGTTGACGTACGGAGGGATCTGTGCAACGGGTGCAATCGCGATAATGATAATGTTGATGATCGGGATTTTCCTCATCGGCAACAAATTGCTGCCAAGCGCCGTATTGATGTCCCAAAGCCGACTGCGTTTCCAGACGTATCTCGTAGGTGCATGTGGCGCACTTTTGGACGGTGTAACCCGCCTCGGTGCAGGTGGCGTCCTTCTTTTCGGAAAGGAACATATTGTGCTCGGTAATGGCAATTTCGTCCGTTTCCAGCTGTTTGAGACACACCGTACACTGCGTGTGTTGACTGCCCGCCTCGGTGCAGGTGGCAGCCTTGTCCACTATCCAATCGGAGGGCGTGTGAGTATCCTCTTGCAGATGAGTGTGACATACGATACACTCCTTGTAGTGCTTGTCGTCCGAGGTGGTCCACTCGGCAGCCAATGTGTGAGCGGGACGCTGAGTGATGGCTTCCTTCTTTTCGCCATCGTCGCAAAGGGTGCATTTGTAGGTTATCTCGCCGTCGGAATTGCACGTTGCCGCCTTGGTGACCAAACCGCCGTCCCAACTGTGCTGACCCGCGGCAAGCGTTTGCGTGTCGGTGTAGCCGCAGTGTTCGCACGTTCTGGTGGTTGTGCCCTCTTCGTCGCAGCTTTCGCGCGTGTTGGTGACGGTGATAGCGCATTGCTCGACAACGCCCTTGCAGCCCGGACGGTCGCAAGTTTTGGTGTGAAATTCGTGATCGCGGGTGGCGCCGACTTTGCTGTACGTCCAATTGTTGGTGTGTCCGAGAGCTGGAATTGTCGTCTGCCCCGTGAGGACCGCTCCGCATACGCTACATTGCTCGCCGTCGGTGAGACCCGCTTCCGTACAGGTGGCGGGAGTGCCGTCTACCTTGACGCGCGTGTGATCGAGCTTGTCCGTCAAGCGTGTGGACGATGCCGTTTTGCACACGGTGCAGGTGTTGATCTCCGTGCCCTGCGTTGTGCAGGTGGGCTCGCTGAGCATTACCCAACCGTCATCGGCAAAGGTGTGCGGCAACATATCTACCGTGCGAGTCTCCGTGACGACGGGCGCGATAGATTTGTCGCATGTTGTGCAGCTGCGCGTGTCGATACCCGTAGACGTGCATGAGGGCAATACGGTATGCTCCCATTCGCCAAAGGTGTGTTGGAGTTTTTCGACCGCTTCTACGTCCTCGGCGTCGCAGACTTCGCAAACGCGTCTGACGCTGCCTTCCTTTTGACAGGTGGGTTCGGCAACGGCAGCCCATTCGCCGTAGCTGTGCGGGATCATAGGCAGCGTTTCCTCTTGGGGAGCGATGTCGCAACGAGTGCAAGTGCGCGTTTTGACGCCCGTAGACGTGCATGTGGCGGGCTTGGTGACCTCGTCGTGCCAATCGTGACCGAGAGCGGCTACCGTTATGTCGGCTATCTCGTTGCCGTCCTTGTCGAAGTTTTTGTTGCAGTGGTCGCAATGATAGTGACCTACCGCCCCCGCTTGCGAACATGTGGCGGGGGCAGCCTCGATCCATTCGCCGAAAGCGTGTTCCTGCTTGTCGCATGCAACAAGCACAAGAGCGCATATCGCTACTGCAACGCAGAGTAACATGATCAAAAATTTCTTCATAAATACCTCTTGGCGTGTATTGAAATTAAACGAATTTATGTAACGAAACCGAAACTTAAATTACGCTCAAATATCACTATCACATATTATACAGAAACGAATCAATTTGTCAATGGATATGCGATAAATATAAATTAAAAAATTACTATAATTTTTGGGGGAGGACAAGTTTGTCTGCTGTATCCCTCTTCCACCTCGTCCTCCCACGTTCATATACCAAATTAAAAGAATTGATTTTTTGTATCCCTCTTCCACCTCGTACTCCCACGCCATAGTCAGCACCAACCGCATAAAGTGCGGTCGGTACCGCTGACAGGCGGGTCGTCCTCTCCCACACAATTTTCGCAAGCTCAAATTGTGCGGGTACCCTTTTGGCGGTCCCGACTGCGTTGGTGCATTAGAAAAGCACCAACTTGCCCGCGCTCACGGCGAAGTGTCCACAGGACACATTCGCTTGTCGTGGCGCGCCCCTCAACTCGCTTGCCCGTGACGGGGAAGGTTCAAACCCCTCAGTCTGCTATCGCAGACAGCTCCCCTTGCTCATCAAGGGGAGCCTTGTTATTACGGTGAATTATACTTTCAAGTGCAACACCCGAAGAAAAAAAAAGAAGTTCATATAAATCTCTGGTATAATGGTAGTT
>CANQCN010000061.1 GCA_947589685.1 uncultured Clostridia bacterium | reverse complement strand
CCATGTTGATTTGTAAAAACACTCAAAAACAAGGACTGCCGTAAGTGAATTTTGTCCACTTGCGACAGCCCCTTTTTGTTTGCCGACGTCCGACGTTTCGGTTTTTAAGCGGCTTTGTGTTATTTTTTGAATTGCCCAAACAGCAAAATTACGCGCTGTTTTTGCTAAAAACAGTTTTTTAGGGCTTTTACGACGTTGTCGAATTGTCTGACGCAATATTCCAATTCTTTCAAGCAATCGACAACTTCGTTGTCCGCAAGCTCCGCCGATTCGAACTCCGTTTCGACAAACGCCCTTAGCAGGTTGTATTGTAGCCAATCGAGCTTGGGACGGACGTTTGCATAAACGAGATCGGCGTGATCGGCACATATTTTTCCCCGATACTCTTCTACATAGCTTTTTATCAAAGTCTCGAATTTGTGCAGATCGAGACTTTCGACATCTCCTCCCGCCCAATACCAGGCGACTTGCACAAGCTCCAAAGCGGGGTCGATGCTGCCGCTTGCCTCCCAATCGATCAGAAAGGGGGTAAAGCTTTGCCACATAACATTTTTACGATCGAGATCTCTGTGACTGACGACCAAATCGTTGTTCAGGTTGTTTGTCGCCGCAACCGACAGTTGGAGCAATGTCGACAGCAGCTCCATGCTGTTTTGCAAGCGCTGCGCAAAAGGCTTGCCTTGCTCTTTTGCCGACGAAAGATATTTGTCCAAGTCAAACGGCTCGGTTTGCGCGTTTTTGGGCATAATATTTTTTTGCTTGCGAAAGTTGATGTTGTGCAGCTTGGCAAGCGTTTGCCCGACAATTTCACAATGTTTGTCTTGTACTTGCTCGGCGCTTAACGTTTGGGCGTTTATCCAATCGAAAATCATAAAAAAGCTATCTTCCTCTTTCAGCACGACCTTGCCGCGAAACCGTAACGCGCAAACGGCATTTATTCCGTTTTTCTTCGCAACGCGCGCCGTTTTTTCGGAAAAGACAAAATTGCGATACGCCTCTTTTTTGCACATAACGGCGGGGTTAAGTTGCTTTACGGCATAGAGGGCTTTGTCGGTAACAACTCGATACATATTGTGGGACAGTCCGCCCGCGATCTTTTGTACGGTTATTTCTGCGCCCAAATCGTTTTGTAACATCAGTTTTTGTATTTTATCGTTTATATCAAGCTTTTTCATTTACTTTTTTAAATATCGGCGGCGAAATACAAATGCCACGTATACGCCTCAACAACGAAGGTTCAGCTGCCGCTTGCGATCGCCATTGCGACGCGGAGACCGTCCACGGCGGAAGAGACGATACCGCCCGCATACCCCGCACCCTCGCCCGCGGGATAAAGATTTTTGAGATCGCTTTGAAAATCGGTTCCGCGCACAATTCTGACGGGAGAAGAGGTTCTGCTTTCCACTGCGGTGAGTACTCCGCTTGTACCGAAACCGCGTATCTTGTCGTCGAAAAATTCGAGACCGTTGCACAACGCGCGGGAGATAGGTTCGGGGAAAAACGAACGTAAATTTGCCGATACCACGCCGCAAGAATAGCTCGGACGCACGTCGAAAAGGTCGGTTGGGCGATCGGCGAGAAAATCCGTTACGTTTTGCGCGGGCGCGCGATAATTGCCGCCGCCGAGAGCATAAGCGCGGCGTTCCAGATCGCGTTGAAAGTCCACCCCCGCAAATGGACCGTCGCCGTAACCGTAGGACAGCATATCCTCGGCGGTAACGTTTACCACCAGCGCGCTGTTGGAATTGACGGCGTTTCGAGCGTAGTCGCTCATTCCGTTGACCACCACGCCGTTTTCCTCCGAAGCGGCGGCTACCACCACGCCGCCCGGACACATACAGAAGCTGTAACAGCTGTGATCGGCGCCGTTCATTACCAGCTTGTAGCTTGCGGACGGCAGATCGCGATGCGTGGCAAATATCGCTCCGTATTGAGCGCGGTCGATAAACTCGCGCGTGTGTTCGATGCGCAGTCCCACGGCAAAGGGCTTGAAAACAAGCGTTGCGCCCTGTCGGCTGAGCATGTCGAAGGCGTCGCGAGCGCTGTGACCGCAAGCGAGAACGACCTTGTCGGCAAAAATCGTGGCGCCGCTGTCCAAGCGTACGCCCGTAACGGAGTCGGAATGAACGAGCAATTCCGTGACGGCGGAATCGAAAATAAATTCGCCGCCGTATCGGACTATTTCGTCTCGCATACAAGCGACGACGTTTACCAACTTGTCCGTGCCCACGTGAGGAAGAGCCGACGTAAGAATATCATTCGGCGCGCCGCTGCGCACAAATTGACGAAAAACCGTGTACGTCAACGGAGAGGAAATGCCGCTTGTAAGCTTGCCGTCGGAAAATGTTCCCGCTCCGCCCAAACCGAATTGCACATTGGATCCGACGTTCAACGCACCGCCATCGAAAAAGCGTTGCACGTCCTCGCGGCGCTTTGTTACGTCGGAGCCGCGTTCTATTACCGTGACGCGCGCGCCGCTTTTGGCAAGATACAACGCGGCAAAAAGTCCTGCGGGACCTGCGCCGACTACCGCAACGCGAACGTTCGGCATAGGCACGATATGCTCCAACACATCTTCGGGAGGAATGTACGGAGCGGCGTTTAGTGGCTCGCGAGCGGCCTCAACAACGTAGGAGCACACAAAATGCACGTTATTTTTGTCACGCGCGTCTACGCTTTGTCGGTGCAAAACGTAATTTTTCAATTCGTTCTCGCGCAAATGAAGCAATTTGAGCAGTTTTGCTTTAACGTCGTGAACGTCCCGTCCCAAGGCGATATTCAGCGGTTTTGTGATGTAAAATGGCATAATTTTTATTTTTTGATATACTATGTCACAAATAGTAGTATGTGTTTTGGAGTATTTTTAAGTAGTGATGTCCGTATCAGCCGTTTTGCGAGAATAATTACAAAAATATGAACGCACCGCGGCTGCTTTTTGCAAGACAAAGACATCAAAACGCGCCATATACGGCGACGAGCGACGAAAATTCAAACGAGAGAGAGCTTGGCGCGTTCACTCTGCGCAAAAACGTACAGCGCCGAAGCCGCGGCGAAGTAGAGATTGTAGCCCCCGCAAAGTCCGTCCACATTGAGCGCCTCGCCCAGAACCGTTACACCGTTGCCGAGCCGCAATGCGTCGACATCTACAAAGGCTTCGTCCACGCCGCCCGCCGCGACCTGACTCATCGACCAATCGAGCAGTCGATCGAAGTAAAATTCGAGGTGTTTTGCAAGGTGCGCCGCTGCCGTTGCGTCATTGCCTGCGCGCCGCAAAACGTACTCGCCAAGCTTGTTGTGCAATATTCCGTAAAACGCCTTGTCGCCCTCGCCGCTGCGGAAGCGTTTGCCTACGATATCAGATAAATCGACCTCGTTCATATCGGGCACAACGTCTATCTCAAAACGGTAATCGCCGTCAAGCCCTGCCACCTTGCGCCGAGCGATCAACGCGGACAAATTGAATATGCAAATTCCCGACAGACCGTAATCGCGGAAAAGCACTTCGCCTCTTTGAATTCCCAACAACGCGTCGCGATCGAACAAGCGAACGACCGCGCGCGCACGCAGACCGTTCAGCGTTCCGTCGGCGTTTTTCGCTTTGACGGGGACGAGCGACGGAAACATAGGAGTCAACGCCGTTGCGGGAACAAGACGCTCAATACAGGTGTCCCCCGCCTGAGAACGGCTGCCGCACGCCACCACTACTTTGTCGAATGCGTAAGTTGAGCCGCCGATATCAACGGCATAGTCGTCCTTTCGCTTGGTAACTCCCGTCACAAGCGCATCGGTAAGCAGTTTGCCGCCCGACTGCGCCAGCTTGTGCCTGAGACAATCAACAACGTTAGACGCGCTGTCGGAAAGAGGATAAATGCGCCCCTCGCTATCCGTATAGGTAAAAATGCCGCAACCTTGGAGAAAACGTCGGTATTCGTCAACGGATATTGCCTCCAATACGCGACGTACGATCTCGCTGTCGTTGTAGCGATCCGCCGTTACAATTTCATTGCCAAGATTGCATTTGCCGTTGCCCGTCATGGCGAGCTTTTTGCCGACGCGGGAGTTGCGCTCCGCTACCGTGACGTCCTCGCCGTTGTTGCATGCGACTATGGCATAGGTAAGCCCAGCCATTCCTCCGCCTATAACAAGTGTTTTCATTGCGTACCTCGTCGAATATATTGTAGTTGATTGACGAAAAATAGTCAAGGCGACAAAGGGCAAAAACAACTCGGCAAACGCTTGAATAGTCATTTTACATTTTATAAAGCGCGTTTTTTAATAGAATTTTGCATAAAAAATTATTGAAAGACCTTGGTAGAGCAAAGGAACTTGCGTAAAGTATCGGATAAGCTGAGACCTTACGATACTGCGTGAGCAACGCGCATTAAAAAGCACGACAGCAAACGAAACGAGATCAAATGAGGGCGCGATAAAGAGGGACAAGAACGGACTCCGACGAACGGACGCGTACAACTTTGTCGCGAAATTCTATGTTTATTTGCGGTTCGACGGTATAACGACGATCCGAGATATTCAACTCGCGAGTATACGACCGCGCAAAATCGCTTACCCTTTGCAAAACCTGCCACATCGGATAACTGTGCAACGCCGTCGTTTCGACACAGCTATCGGATATTTTTTCAGCAACGGACAGAAGCTTGTCGACGGAGGGACAAAATGATATAAGAGTACTTGCGCTTTGCGGACGGAAAAAATTACCTATTTTTATCGGTATGCCGCGAGTTTCGCAGGGAGTTACCGCATCGGGGTGCAACACTTCGGCGCCTGCGAGAGACAGCATACGCATTTCGGCATAGCTCATGCTCGGCACGGTAGACACATTGTGTACCGACGCGGGGTCGGCTACGCAAACGCCGTTGACGTCAGTCCAATTTTCGTACAGAGACGCGTCGAGCGCAGCGGCTACTATTGCGCCCGTCACGTCGCCCCCTCCGCGAGAAAAAGTACGCCTGCCGCCGTCGCAACCGCCGTAAAATCCGCCCATAACGTGCCTTTTGCCGTCGCAAAACGCGGCGCGCACATTGGAAAAAGTTCGTTCGACGTCCAAATCGCCGTTTGCAAAACGCACCACTCGCTCCGCCTCGACGTAATCCGCATCGAGAAACGCCGCAACGATACGCGCCGACAGCTCCTCTCCGAGCGAAGCGCAGTAATCTTTGCCGTAAAGCGCGGCGCGCGACTTCGCGTCGGAAAGCATTGCGTCAACATCCACGGCAATACCGTTTACCTCCGCGAGCCGACGGTACTTGTCGGCGATCGACTCCCAAACTTGTTGATCGCGGCTTTCGTGGTATTGAAGGAGTAGATCCGTCGCCTTGACGTCGTCCTTGTACTCTCTGCCGACGGCACTTACCACCACCGCGAGGTGATGTTCCGTGACGATACGTTTGAGATAGATCAAATTTCGCGGAGTTACCGCTGTGCCGCCGAATTTTGCAACGATCATGCCATATTTTACGGCGCAAAACGGGTGAATATACAACCGATCGCAGTACAAAGTGATTTTGACGGTATCAAATTGCGAAGTAAGTCGCATCGGGTATTCCACGCAAAACGGCTTCGCTTCGCGCACTGCGTGCGCTCGTTGCAGATTGTTTTGCGTTGGAACACCCTCGCTCACGGTGGCGATAACAAGGTCGGGACTGAGTTCGAAATATCAAACCCCTCAGTCAAACTTCGTTCGACAGCTCCCCTTGCTCATCAAGTGGAGCCTTTGTGATTGCTTGAATTAAATCGATCTCACAATCCCTCTTCCACCGCTTACGCGGTCCCGACTACGTTGGTGCATTAGAAAAGCACCAACTTGCCCGCGCTCACGGCGAAGTGTCCACAGGACACGTTCGCTTGTCGTGGCGCGCCCCTCAACTCGATTGACGGGGACGGTTAAATGTTACTGTTACGAACTTCGTCACCGAACAAGCTTTCCCCGTCACAGGCAAGCCGTTACGGGGAAAGTGGCGCCCATCGGGCGACGATAGAGGGATATTTGAAACAAACTTGTTTCTTGTATCCCTCTTCCACCTCGTTCTCTCACGTTTATATACAATAATAAAAAGTTGATTTCCGTATCCCTCTTCCACCTCGTCCTCTCACGTTTATATACAATAATAAAAAGTTGATTTCCGTATCCCTCTTCCACCTCGTCCTCCCACGCCTTGGTCAGCACCAACCGCATACAATGCGGTCGGTACCGCTGACAGGCGGG
>CANQCN010000060.1 GCA_947589685.1 uncultured Clostridia bacterium | reverse complement strand
AAGTCAAACGGCTTGAGTGTTTTGAATAAATACTTGCAAATATGCAGAAGGGCCGCCGCTTAACGCGACAGCCCCATCATGTAACCATTATAATGTATAATTTATGCTCTGTCAAGCACAAATGTGACATTTTTGCAAAAAAATCCACGAAAATTTATTATAAAAGTGTCATTGACGCTATATTTTTTACCCAAAAATCTCCATTTTAGTACATAGATTAACATAATCTATGTACTTTCGACAAAAGGGTTATATTGCCGCAACGTCCCGACGGCTTATATACAAAAATCATGATTTTCAAAAAAAAGGAGACAAAAAATGTTACAACAAAGAAGAAAGAAAGGTTTTACGCTCGCCGAATTGTTGATAGTTGTTGCAGTTATTGCTGTACTTGTCGCAATTGCTGTACCTATTTTTGTTACGGCGACAAACAATGCCAAAGAAGGCGTATTCAATGCCAATCTTCGTTCGCTTAAAGGTTTGGCTGTCGCACAGATCTTGGGACAAAAAGCCATGTACGATATGGATACAGATGGAGACGGCATTTGGAAAGCTACCGGAAGTTGGAATGATAAGGGGGAATTGACTTTATTGACAATTGAGAATGGCACGGGCACTGATAAAGATACCGAATATTCCTCGACATTTAAGACCGGCGACGTAGTGACGGTAGTAATCACGCAAGCAACCGTAAATAAAGCGGCAGGTGGAACCGCCGGTGAATAACAAATTTGCCTCTTGCGGCAAAAACATTGGCTAACGCGGCGTCTGCAAGGGTACGCCGTTCAAGCATTTCGTATCTGACAGGGATGTAAGGATACGACCAACAGCGAAACTTTTTGTTTCGCTGTTTTTTGTTTTCAAAAAATGGTAAGGCGAGATAGACTGCGATGTTGTCGCTTGAATTCTCTCCGACGTTGCGGTGGTGATGTTCTCAAATGGCAACGTTGACCCTATTTGCTTATCTGGCTTTTCAAATTGCGTGCTTTTTATTTCAGTACTTACAATTTTGACCTTTCGCATACTACTATTACACACATAGTATTTGATTTTGCCTTCAAAAAGCCCGATTATGTTTTATTTTTGATAGTTTAATGTCTCTTTTACTCGATTTATCAAAAACGTCGCGTTTCGATCGTCAAAACGCGTCGGCAACCCTTTTGTCGTCTTTTGTCACTTTTCGGCGGATACGTTCATACAATAGCAAACGAGGAGAGCGCGGTGTATTTTGCGGAAAAGGGCAGCGGCAAGACTGTTGTATACCTGCACGGTTGGGGGTGCGACGGCAGTATTTTTTTGCCCGTCGCAAACAAATTGCCCCGTCTGCGCAACGTGCTTGTAGATATGCGCGGCTTCGGAAAAAGCGCTCCTCCTCCCGCAAGCGGTTGGACGGTCGCCGACTATGCCGAGGATCTGTACGACTTTTTTCAAAAGCAGGGCATTGACCGCGCAACTCTTGTGTGTCACAGCTTCGGCTGCCGCGTCGCGTTGGTGTTTGCGGCGACTCATCCCGACAGGGCGGAGCGCTTGCTGTTGGTTGCGCCCGCGGGGATCAGACGTTTTTCTCTTAAACGATGGTTACGTGTGCGACGGTACAAAATCAAAAAATTTTTCGGCAAAACGGAGCTTTCGCACGCAAGCGACGACTACCTCAACTGCAACGACGCTTTGCGCGCGACGTTTGTCAAGGTGGTAAACGAAGATCTCAGCCGTTATGCCAAAAGGGTGACTTGTCCCGCGCTGATCGTCGCGGGGCGCAGCGACGAGGCTGTTCCGCTGTGGCAGGCGCGTACAATGTGTCGTCTCATTCGACAAAGCAGCCTGGCGGAGATCGACGGCGATCACTTTGCCTTTTTTCGTTCGCCCGTCGCTTTTGCTCAAACGATACAAAACTTTGTGGAGTGACTTTTGAAAATCGCAACGGCAATTTTTTGCGCAATATGTCTCACCGCGTTATCCTCGGAGTGTTACCGCGTATTGCAGTCGGCAAGCTACCGTCCCCAACGCGGGTATTTCAAGCTGTACCTTTCGTTGTACTGCGTTGTGCTTTTGTTTGCGCAGGCGGCTGCTGTCGTCGTGGCGAAGCTGTGGCAATACGGCGTTTATTTCGACGCGGGTCTGTTTGCGTTGCTTGCCGTGGTTTGCAATGTTATCCCGCGCAAAAGTCCGCTCAAACTCACCAAACGCGTTTGGCGAATGATGGCGGCGGAGGCGGTCGCGCTTGGTTTGCTGTGCGTTTTTGTGGGCGTCGCCTGGTGGGTTTGGTCGTTGCCGCTTTTTGTGCTGTTTGCATGGGCGATATGCTTGCCCGCGGATATGCTTATCAACCGTCGTTATCTTCGCCTTGCGCAAGCAAAACTGTCGCAAAGCGGCGCAAAGGTCATCGCGGTGACGGGCAGCTACGGCAAAACGTCCGTCAAGGATATGCTTGCCGTCCTGCTGGACGGGTGTATTTCGCCCAAGGGCAGCTGCAACACGCCGTTGGGTATTGCGGCGTTCGTCAACAAAACAAACCTCGATGGCGCGCGATACGTTTTGTTGGAATTCGGCGCTCGCAAAAGGGGCGATATTGCGCAATTGTGCGCCCTTTACCGACCGACCTGCGGCATTGTTACGGGCGTATGCGCGCAGCACCTGTCCACGTTCAAAAGCTTGCAAAACGTTATCGCCGCCAAGCGAGAATTGGTGGAGGCTCTTCCGCAAAACGGTTTTTGCGTGCTGAATGCCAACGACGGCATTGCGCCGTCATTTGCGGCTGTCGGCAAGTGCAAAAAGTATCTGTCCGACGAGGAACTGCAGATCCGCTCGACGACCGATCTCGGCGGCACGACGTTGACGGTCAACGTTTCGCAACAAATTTACACGGTCGCGCTCCCGCAGATAGCCGACTATATCGCGGATACGTTTGCGATGTGTTTGCAAACGGCGTTGCGATTGGGACAGCCGCTTGACGACTTTTTTGCCAACGCGGTCAACGTAAAGCAAACGCCGCATCGTTTGCAGCCGATAAAGGCAAACGGTTTTTGCATATTGGACGACAGCTACAACGGCAGCGTAACGGGGGTGGAAAGCAGTTGCAAAACGCTTCGTCGATTTCGATGTCCCAAGGCGGTCGTCACGCAAGGGCTGGTGGAGTGCGGCAGACTGCGGCGCGAAATGAACGTGCAATGCGGCAAAATGTTGGGCGAGGTTTGCGACTTTGCGGTGGTATTGGGCAAAAACGCCAAGTATCTTGCCGAGGGATTAAGCTCCGTCGGGTGCAAGTTTGCCTTCGCCAAAAGTCTTGACGAGGCGGTGCGCAAAGCCTCTCCGTCGGCGGCGGGCGGGATACTGCTTTTCCAAAACGATTTGCCCGACGTCGTCAACATCTGAAACAACAAATTTGAAAGGTGCAAACAATGAAAAAGAACCTCAACGGCACAAAAAAGCTTACCCTTGCGCTGATCTACGGCGGAAAAAGCTGCGAACACGACATCTCCGTCATAACGGCTTGTCTTGCCAAGGGCTATTTCGACGCGGAGCTTGTCAGTGTCTATCTGGACAAAAACAACGTTGCCTATCTTGCGGGAAACGATTGGACGCCGAGACGACACCTCGACAAAAAGCCGAAAAAAAAAGTGGTCTTTTTGACGGGAAAAAGCGCGCTCGGCGTGTTGAAAGGCAGTCGCCTTGTCGAGATCCCAGTTGACGTCGCCGTCAATTGCTGTCACGGGCTAAACGGCGAGGACGGCTGCGTTGCGGCGTTGTGTCAATTGTGCGGCATGCCTCTCGTAGGCTCCGACGTGGCGTCGAGCGCGATCGCTATGGACAAGATCATCACCAAGCGCATGCTCGCAAGCCTGGGTTTCGACGTTGTCAACGGTGCGGACGTTTCTTTCAACGACGCCGAATCGAGCCAAGCTTTGGCGCAGCTGCGTTTTCCCCTCATAGTAAAGCCCGCCCTGCTCGGTTCCAGCATAGGCGTAAATATCGCGCGCGACGCCGCACAGCTCAAAGCCGCAATGCGGCGTGCGTTCGACTACTGTCCGCGCGTGCTTGTCGAAGAAGCGCTGACGGATTTTTTCGAGATCAACTGCGCGGCGATGCGCGTCAAAGGCGAGGTGGTCGTCAGCAACGTGGACGAACCCGTAACCGTCAACGATCTGCTCACATTTGAGGATAAATACATTGCAAACAACGCGGAAAAAAAGCCCTCCGATATCTCGGAAGGCTTAAAAAAGGAAGTATGCCGCCAAACGGCGGAGATCTATCGAAAATTCGGTTTCGGCGGGGTGATACGCGTGGACTTTCTTTTCGACAAAACGACCAACAAGCTATATGTCAACGAGATCAACACAACGCCGGGGTCGCTTGCTTTCGGCTTGTGGGAGGGTCGCTATTCCCGTACGGGCTACGGCGAGGCGCTCGTCAGCGAAGCTATTGCCGACTATCGCGAGTTGCAAAGCTTTACGTACGTGTTCGATTCCGGCGTGCTAAGCTCTTCGGGCGGGGTAAAAAAGAAGTAAGCTTTCTTGCTTGTCGGGCTTCGGCAGCGGTGCGCCGTATCGGCAAGCTTTCGCCCCGCGATACAAGTCGTCTGCGGCAAGCTTGCGCTCCGTTGCGTTATACGCGCGGAGCCGTCGTCGCGCCGTCCATTGCGCGTTGAAATTCCGAAAGCGTAAGCGTCGGCGAAAAAAATCTGTTTATTGCCACCGTAGCGGGAGCGGGGGCTTTTGCCCCTATCAGCTTTGCAAATATGTCGTTCAAGTCAAATTCGTCCGAGCAATCGTATTTCATATCCTGCCTCCGTTTGCGGTTTTGTTTTTTTACGTCTCTATTGTATCACACCAAATATGTCAATATGCTGTCAGTTTTTTATTTTTTATTTGACTTTTTTTCACTAAAACTTGACAAAATATTGTCAGTGTTTTACAATGAGTACATCTATTGATATTCACACGGAGGCAAATATATGCAAATTCCCGTACTTGTCGGAATGCTTTCCACGTTGCTTTCTTCCGACGGGCTTGTGCGCGCGGAAGAGCTGGCAAAAAAATACGAAATATCCGTTCGTTCGGTCTATCGTTACATTTCTATGCTGTCGGAGGGCGGCGTGCCGATCGAAAGCTGTCTCGGTCGCGGCGGCGGTTGGCGCATAATGGAAAATTACAAACTCAAAGCCACCTATTTTACTCCCGAAGAGTACGAGCGGCTTATATTCAGCTTGCAAAGCTCCACCTTGCAGGACGACGTCACCAAGCAAGCCACTATCAAGCTGCAAGGGCTCAACCGCACGCATGCGGGCGCCACCGTACTCAAAAGCGAGCAGCTTATCGTGGACGGCGGCGACAGCGTTTTGGGCGAGCTGGTCAACACGATATCCGACTGCATCGCGCAAAAAAAGCTTTGCCACATCGAGTACCACTCCAAGGACGGCGTAGATTCGGTGCGCGTCATCGAACCCTATTGTCTGATACTCAAAGACGGCGCTTGGTACGTGTACAGTTTTTGCCGTTTGCGCAGAGATTTTCGCTATTTCAAGATCGCCCGCATTGTTCGTTTGGACGTGGGGGACAAATTCAGCGGCAGAAGCTACGACGGCGTGGATAGCAGCGTTATCAAAACGGACGTTCTCAAAGGCAAGGAAATGTGCGACGTGTTGCTTACGGTGGAATCGGCGGCGCTTTCCGCATGCGAAGAGTGGTTGGGCGTCGGCGCCGTCGTCAAGATGGGCGAAAGCTTTCTTGCCAAGGCGACCCTGCCCTATGACGAATTGCTCGTCAACAAGATACTTTCTCTCGGCAGCGGTGTGCGGGTTGAAAAGCCCCGCCGTTTGCGCCTTGCCGTGATCGAGCGCTGCCGTCAGATCGCGGAGACGAACCGCGACGACTAAGTCGCTCGCATATCCCCTGCAAAAAGGCTTCACTGCGTGTGCCACACCGTTTAGCGACATAGTCGAGACTTGGTGTGGCACACTTGTTGCAGATTATTTTGCATGGGGATACACTCGCTCTTTGTAGAACAAGGTTAGACATTATATAAAAAGGCTTCGCTTCGCGCACTGCGTGCGCTCGTTGCAGATTGTTTTGCACCGAACACCCTCGCTCCGTCGTCGCAGCACGCCCTTGACATCACCGCCCGCGCGAGTAGCGCGGGCGGTATCACTGTCGGGCGGCTGCTCCTCTCCCCATCAAGTCTCCGTTGTCGACTTGACGGGGACCCCGTTAGCCACCATTCCACGCCCCGCCGCCCACCCCCATTCGCAGGGACACAGTTTGCAACTGTAATGGTGAATTGTCAAACTAAGTGCAACACTTTGAAAGAAATTCATTAAATAAATCTATCGGTTTTCGGTAGTTTAA
>CANQCN010000059.1 GCA_947589685.1 uncultured Clostridia bacterium | reverse complement strand
CCTCGCCTTTTGGCGGTCGACTGCGCACTGCGCAGATCGACTTTTCGCCAAAAGCCCAACACGGGCCTCTTCGTAGTGATTTCTTGCCATAAGCGTTCGTTTTTTTATTCTTCACATACCAAAATTTTCTTCACTTCCCTTTTTGCATATTGTCCTCGCTCGCCTTGGCTCCCCGCGTTGGCTTGCCCGGCTTCGCGCGAGATGAATTGTGCAGGGCAAGGGGAATGTCAACAAAAACCACCGCCAAGACCGACGCAAAAATGCAAACAAACGCTCAAACGGAGCGTTTTTGTATTGCAAAAATTTGTAATTTATGCTACTATAAGTATGCCGCAACTAAATAAACGCACAATGAGGGACAATAAGGCATATTGTATCCTCTATCTCATTGTGCGATAGTTTGCGGCAACAAATTCGGGATACTTGTGCAGCGTGTTCCGAATTTGGAACACGCTTTTTTTGTGAGGTGACAATATGAAAAAATCAACTGCTATGTTTCTTGCCGTTTTGGTCGCTGTCGTCGTTGTGTTTTCGGGGGTTTTGTCCGCCTGCACTCCCAACGCGCCGCATACGCCGAGCGGCGACTCTACTTCAAAGCCCGACGGCTCGAAGCCCGAACACGTACACAAGCTTACTCATATCGCGGCAGTGACGGAAAATTGCGAAAGCGACGGCATGCGGGAGCATTGGGTATGCGAAAGTTGCGGCAAATGCTTTTCGGACGGCAACGCAACAAAGGAAACGGACGCGGACAGCCTTGTGATAGCGGCTCATCACACGCTGACGCACCACAGCGAACAAAAAGCCACTTGCACCGCCGACGGCAACGTGGACTACTACCAATGCGCTGCCTGCGAAAAAACTTTCCTGGACGAGGCGGGCAAAAACGAGATCGCTCTCGACGAGGTCGCGATCGCGGCAAAGGGGCATATCGTGGGAGACGAATGGCAATATGACGAAAACGGTCATTGGAAGATCTGCGCCGCTTGCGGAGAAAAAGTCGACTACGCCGACCACAACTACAAAGAGTACGTTTGCCAAGCTTGCGGCTTGGTCGATGAACAAAACAAGCCAATGAGCAAACAAGAAATCACGGAGAAAGTGATAAAAGCTGTGGAATTTAACTTAAAAGAGATTCTTTCGATTCAAAGCACAATTATTGATATTATTGCACTCGACAGCGATGACACTACTTTAATATTACTTGTAAAAAACACAAAAAAACAAGGAAATACGCTAGCTGAATATTTGAATTTAATAACAATTCCAATGATTACAGAATTGACTAATGAAATCTTAAAATCGGATAGTTACAAACCAACATCTAAACGAGCTGGAAAATCTTTGATGACAATTCCTTTATATAGTCAAGATGATCGCGGAGTGGAAATTTTGAAGAAAGTCGATCCTCAAGGCGACCACGACCACTATGATTTTGTAAGTGTGACCATAGGTGCCGGCGCATTACTTCCAGGAATAGGCGCAACGGACGGAATAAGAGTATATACAATCAACTCAAAAGGCATATCCGAAACTTTAATTTGTGCCCAAAGTTATAGTCTTGTTTACGGGGATAGCTACATTGACGATCCGATCGGTGAAAGCTTGTTAAACGGTGAGGAAGGAAAAACATATGAAGTTTTCAGAGATGCTTATAAATATTTTGAATTCAGCGACAATGTAATTTACGATTTCAACGGGCTGCTACCTTCTACCGAGACGAACTAAGCGCAGTTGTCTAAAATAGCGTTAGTCGATAATTACTTCATTTCAACGGGCGCGGCAAGCAATCGCCGCAACAACATATGTACCCAAAATACCCAAGCCGCAACGCTTGGGTATTTGTTTTGAAAGCAGTCAAATCAAGCGCATATCGTCCAATGCGGAAAAGACCTCGCCGATGTTGGCGCATAACAGCAGCTCGGCGCGGCGGTCGGCAAAGGTGGGCGACTTGTTGATGATGACGAGATGTTTGCCGCGAAAGTAATCTATGAAGCTCGCCGCGGGATACACCACCAACGACGTGCCGCCTATCACAAGGACGTTCGCGCGGGAAATGGCGTCGACAGAGGAGGTTATCACGTCGGAATCCAGACTTTCGCCATACAGCACCACGTCCGGCTTGATAATGCCGCCGCAATCGCAGCGAGGCACGCCGCGGCAGGACGTGACGCGCTCCAAACCGTAAAATTTGCCGCACCGCATACAGTAGTTGCGATGAATGCTACCGTGCAGCTCGTACACCGTTTTGCTGCCCGCGGCTTGGTGCAAGCCGTCGATATTTTGCGTGACAACGGCGGACAGCTTGCCAGCTTGCTCCAACTTGGCGATGTAGTTGTGAGCGGCATTGGGACGAGCGTCGGGAAAAACCATTCGATCGCGGTAGAACTTGTAGAATTGCTCCGTGTGCGAAAGGAAATAGCCGTGCGAAACTATCTCTTCGGGAGAGAGCGCGCCGCGGTCGGCAAATACGCCGTTGGGCGAACGGAAATCGGGTATACCGCTCTCCGTGGATACGCCCGCCCCGCCGAAAAATACTATGTTGCCGCTGTGCGAGATGACGTCGGCAAGCTTGTCAAGGTCTTTCATTGCGCGCCTCCGAAAGTTTGTTGATTGATTACTATTATAAATCAAAATTGCGTAACAATCAATATAAGCGAGAAAAAAACGACACACGCTTCGGCAAAGCGCAGCGTTATACGCACGCCTATTTGTAAGCTCGGCACAAATTATAATTTTTGCATTTTGCGGCAATATAACATATATAATTTTATAATTTTTACATTGATTTTTGATTGATTTTATAATAAAAAAATAGTAAAATATACAATATACACAAATGCGCTTAGCCGACATTGCCGAGTATCGCGTAAAAAACGCGGCGCGGCAACAACAGGCAAGCAAAGCAACAGGCGCACCGCTTTTAAGAAAACCGAGAGGGCTGTTGCGGGCAAGCCAAATTGCAAGCCAATGCAAAAGGAGACAGATATGCAAGAACAAGTCGCAAAACTTAACGAGGCAAAAAAGGCAAAAAAAATGACGCTGAAACAGCTTGCGGAAAAAAGCGGGCTTAGCCAAGGCACCGTAAACAAAATAATGAGCGGCGAGCTGAAAAGCATAAAGCCGGACAAGCTTGCCAAGCTTGCAAGAGCGTTGGATGTTGCGGAAGAATATCTGCTTGGGCAAGCGGCAAGCAAGGGCGAAGCGGAGCCGTATCTCGGCTTGGTGCGCATTGCCTGCATATCGCCCGAAGTGCGCGTGGGCGACTGCGACTTCAACGCGCGGCAAATAGTACGGCTTGCGCAAAAGGCAAGCGACGACGGCGTGAAAATAGCGCTGTTTCCCGAATTGTGCATTACGGGATACAGCTGCGGGGATATGTTTTTTCAAAGCGCGCTGCGCAGCGCCGCGGTAAACGCGCTGGATGTGATACGCCGCGAAACGGCGCAGTGCAATACGGTTTGCATTGTAGGATTGCCGCTGTGCGACGATCTCGGCAAGCTGTACAACGTGGGCGCGGCGCTGTTTAAGGGAGAAATACTCGGCGTTGTACCCAAGATAAATCTGCCCAACTACAACGAATTTTTCGAAAAGCGGCTGTTTTGCCCCTACAACGGCGAAAACACAAGCATAACCTTGCTGGGCAAAAAAGTGCCGTTTGGAAGCAAGCTGATATTTGCCGATACGCTGCACCACGACGTGCGCTTTGCGTTGGAAATATGCGAGGACGTGTGGGTGGCAAATTCTCCGTCGATAAGGCACGCGTGCGTAGGCGCAAACGCCGTGTTTAACCTTTCGGCAAGCAACGAAACGGTAGCAAAAAGCGCCTACCGCAAAAAAATGATAGAAATTCAATCGGCAAAATGCGGCGTAATTTACGCCTACTGCTCGTCGGGAATGTCCGAATCGACGTCGCAAACGGTATTTTCGGCGCATAACATAATTTGCGAAAACGGCGAATGTATCGCCGAATGCGCGCCCTTTACAACGGGCTACGCGCAGGCGGACGCGGATTTCGATTTTATCGCAAACGAGCGGGCGCACCTTGACCGCACGGCATGCGACGAAGCGAACGATTACACCGTGATACCCTTTGAGCTGGCTTGCCGCGGCGGCAACAGACGTTACTCCGCCACGCCCTTTGTGCCCGAAAACAAGGCGGAACTCGATACCGTTTGCGCAAAAACGCTGAATATACTTGCATACGGATTGAAAAAACGGATAGAACATGTGCATGCCGACAAGCTTGTGTTGGGAATTTCCGGCGGAAGCGACAGCACGCTGGCGTTGTTGGTGTGCAAGGAGGCGCTTCGCCTTGCGGGACGGGGCGCAAACGATATTGTTGCCGTTACTATGCCCTGCTTCGGCACGAGCAAGCGCACGTTTGACAATTCCGTAGCGCTGGCAAACGCCGTGGGCACGACATTGCGGCAAATAGACATATCCGCCGCGGTGACGCAGCATCTGAATGACATAGGGCACGACTTTGCCAAGGACACCGTCTATGAAAACGCGCAGGCGCGCGAACGCACGCAAGTGCTGATGGACATTGCCAACGCGTGCAACGGGCTTGTTGTAGGTACGGGCGATATGAGCGAAGCGGCGCTTGGTTGGAGCACGTTTAACGGCGATCAAATGAGCATGTACGCAGCCATTGCCTCCGTACCCAAAACGCTGGTGAAAGCAATGCTCGTCTACTGCAAGGGAAACGCCGACAGCAAGCTGAAAGCAGTGCTGAAAGACATCATCGACACCCCCGTAAGCCCCGAATTGCTGCCCGCCGACAGCGACGGCAATATCACGCAGATAACGGAGGACGTCATCGGTCCGTACGAGCTGCACGACTACTTTTTGTTTATGTTTTGCCGCAAGGGATTTGCGCCGAAAAAGATATTCGAGTTGGCAAAGCTGTCCTTTGCGGGGCGCTACGACGAACAGACGATTTTGGATAGGTTGAAATTCTTTTTCAAAAGATTTTTCTCGCAGCAATTTAAGCGCAGCTGCACTCCCGACAGCGTACGGCTTGGCTCGGTGGATCTGAGCAAGTACGGGTTGCGTATGCCGAGCGACGCAAGCTGCCGTGCGTGGCTGGCGGAATTGGACGAGCTTGACGCAAGGTAAATCCGCAAAACAAACGAAACGTAAAGCCCTTTGCGGGCAAGAGAGAAAAAAGGGCAAAACAAACGGATCTTTTGCAACACGGGGAGCGACGAGACCATGAGAATGAGACTGAAAAAACATCTGAACGAGCGAATAGACAACTGCGCGGAGTTGCTGCTTGCACGGGAAGGAGACTTCTTTTACCGACTGAGCGAGGAGGAAAAAAAGGCGCTGCGCATTGACATTTGCTCCGTGTTCGGAAACAATAACCCCATCGTGCTGGAAATAGGCTGCGGCAAAGGAAGTTGGGCTATCCAAATGGCGCAGCAGCACCCGAACATCGATTTCATCGCGGTGGAAAAGCTGTCCAACGTTATCGTGGTAGCATGCGAACAGGCGATGAATGCGGGAGTAAAAAACTTGCGCTTTCTGAACGTGCGCGCGGAAAATCTCGGCTGGTATCTGCCGGAAAAAAGCGCGTCGCAAATTGCGCTGAATTTCAGCTGCCCCTTTCCCAAAAAGACTTACGCAAACAGACGGCTGACAAGCGGCAGCTATCTTGCGCTCTACCGCAGACTGCTTGCCGACGACGGCTACCTGACGCAAAAAACGGACAACAAAAGCTTTTTCGAGTGGTCGGCGGAGAGCCTTGCGCAAAACGGATTTGAAGTGTACGACGTCTGCTACGACTTGCCGAATACGTCGGACAATATCGTGACGGAGTACGAAGCCAAGTTTCGGAACGAGGGCTTGCCTATATATGCGTTGAAAGCGCGCTTGCCCGCTCGTTCGGAAAACTGCACCGCGGCAAAGTGAATAAAGACAACTAGTGATAGCCGTTGACTGTTTTTTCGACTGTTTCGGTCGGTTTTTATTTGTTTTTTGCCGAAATTACACAAAATTTAAGTACTATGCGTAACATAGTACTATACGATTTGCGAAAATTTGTAGTACAAAAGACTAAAAAATATTTACTCCGCCCGCACCGCCCCACCATTCCCGTAACGGCTTCTCCGTGATGGGGAATTGTAAGTGAAGTTTGACGCTGCGCATCAAGTGAAGTACGCGCAATGCGCGTGTGAAGTATTTCGACGTTCGTCGAAATGTGAAGTTTTGCGGCTACGGCGCAAAGTTGAGGTCGACATCAGTTAAACGAGCGAATTGGTTTCCATTCGGACTGTGATTGGTGATAAAAACAGAAAAATTGAATTAAGATTTGCTTTTTATAACCCCTCTTCCACCGCTTACGCGGTCCCCCTTCCCCGCAAATCTCGTTTTACTCGATTGACGGGGACGGTTAATTTCGCTGTTACGAACTTTATCTCCGCAAAAGACTTTCCCCGTCACGGGCAAGCCGTTACGGGGAAAGTGGCGTCCAACGGGCGACGATAGAGGGATATTTGAAACAAATCTTTTTCTTGTATCCCTCTTCCACCTCGTCCTCCCACGTTCATACACCAAAATAAAAGAATTGATTTCTTAAACCCCTCTTCCACCACCTATCGGTGGTCCCCCTTCCCCGTAAATTGTGCTTTGCGCAATTGACGGGGAAGGTCTGTT
>CANQCN010000058.1 GCA_947589685.1 uncultured Clostridia bacterium | reverse complement strand
GGCGAGGAAAGTTCCTCGCCGTTTTTGTGACTCGCCCAAAGATGCATTCCGATATTAAATTAAGATTTTGCTTGATTACCTATGGAATACACTCAAAAAGCGCTCGTTTCTTGTGCGACGATCAAGCTAGCCGCACGCTGGCTAGGGTAGCAGGATTTGTCCCAAGCGAAGCGCAAGGTAAGCGCAACGGAGCGGAGCGCTACGCAATTCAAACTGTCCCGACTACACGCAAGAAAGTGCGGCGAAGCAACAGGGAGCAAAAGAAAAAGAGCGCCCCAAAAGCGCTCGTTTCTTGTGCGACAATAAAGCTAGCCGCACACTGGCTAGGGTAGCAGGATTTGAACCTGCGGATGACGGAGTCAGAATCCGTTGCCTTACCGCTTGGCGATACCCCAACGACACAGATAGTATAAAACTTTTGCGCGTAATTGTCAATCGTATTTACGGTTTTTGCCGATAATACTTGACGCGGTTTTTGTCAAACGAAAACGGTCGGCTGCGTTTGTGCGGCGCGGCGCGGTAAAAAGCCCCGTCGCCGCGTACGAGCCGAAGCTACCGTATCTTGGCTTGCGACAGCATCAATTTTATTCTGTTGAGCTGATTAACCTCGCTTGCGCCGGGGTCGTAATCTACCGCGACGATGTTGGCGGAAGGATAGTCTGCCCTCAACGCTTTTAGTACGCCCTTGCCCACAACGTGATTAGGCAAGCATGCAAAGGGTTGGATACAGACTATATTGTTCGTTCCGTCGGCAAGCAATTCCAACATTTCGCCCGTCAAAAACCATCCCTCGCCGTACTGATTGCCCAGCGACAAATACGGCTTGGTCATCTCGGCGATTTTTTCGATGGAAACGGGCGCCTCGAAACGTTTGCTTGCCGCAAGCGCCTTAACGGCGGGCTTGCGCACGGTTTTTATTGCCCACAGACCCAATCGGCATTTTCGCAAGGCGATACCGCTCGTAAAATAGGCTTCGTGCTTGTATTCCTGATTGTACAAGCTGTAATTCAAAAAATCCAACAGATCGGGCACGACCGCTTCCGCGCCCTCCTTTTCCAGCAGCTCCACCAGACGGTTGTTGGCAAGCGGCATATATTTTACAAGGATCTCTCCCACTATCCCCACGCGAGGTTTTTTCAGCCCCTCGACAAGGGGAAATTCGTCAAATTCTCGTACAAGCTGTTTGCAGACCGTTTTGTATTTGTACTTACTGCGACGATTTACGATAGAATCGACGCAGATGTTTTTCCATTTGTCGTACAACTCGTTTGCTGAGCCCGCTTGCAGCTCGTAAGGACGGACGCGATACAGACAACGCATCAACAGATCGCCGTACACTATCGCTCTTGCCGCGTCGTATACAATGCTCGGCGTAAGCTTGAATCCGCTGTTTTTTTCCATTCCGTTGGCGTTCAGGGAAATCACGGGGATATGAGACAGCCCCGCCTTGTCCAAAGCTCTGCGGATAAACGCCACATAGTTGCTTGCTCTGCAACATCCGCCCGTCTGCGTCATCATTATCGCGAGCTTGTCGGTGTCGTAACGCCCTGACAGCACCGCCTCCATGATCTGTCCGACGGTGAGAACGGACGGATAACACGCGTCGTTGTTGACGTACTGCAAGCCGAAATCCACCGCGCGCTTGTTGTCGTTGCGCAACAGCTCGAAGTTGTAGCCGTATTTTTTGAAAACGGGTTCGATTATGTCGAAATGGATGGGACTCATTTGCGGCGCGAGTATCGTGTAGCCTTCGGCTTTCATCTTTTCGGTGTATTGCGAACGTTCGTAATTTACGGAGCGCGTCAAGGGGCGGATATTGTTTTTTCGCCGCATATTTATCGCCGCTATCAAGCTGCGTATCCTTATGCGGACCGCTCCGAGGTTGTTTACCTCGTCGATCTTCAACAGGGTGTACAGCTTGTGATTTTTTTCCAAAATTTCGGCAACTTGATCGGTAGTGACCGCGTCCAATCCACAGCCGAAGGAATTGAGTTGAACAAGCTCCAAGTCGTCGCACCGAGAGACGAACTCGGCGGCGTTGTACAATCTCGAATGATACGTCCATTGATCCACCACGCGCAACGGACGCGTAGGCGCAAAATCGATGGGAAGGCTGTCCTCGGTGAACACGTCGAAGCCGTAAGAAGCGATCAATTCCGCTATGCCGTGGTTTATTTTCCGGTCGATATGATAGGGGCGACCCGCCAAAACAATGCCGATTTTGCCGTTTTTGCGCATTTGCTCCAACACGCGCGCGCCCTCCGCGCGAATATCCGCTTTGGCGGCGAGCTGTTCGGTCCAGGCAAGCCTTGCGGCGTTACGCACCTCGTCGGCGGGTATTTGCCACTCTCGACGGCACACTCTTATCAAGGCTTTTTCCAACGTTTTTCTGTCGGTAAACGCCAAAAACGGACGGATATATCTCACTCCGTTGTCGGCGATAGCTTCCACGTTGTTTTTGAGATTTTCGGCATAGGAAACGACTATCGGACAATTGTAATGATTTTGCGCTTTGTCCGTCTCGCGGCGTTCGTAGAATACGCACGGATGAAATATCGTTTTTACGCCGTTGTCGATCAGCCATTGAACGTGTCCGTGCGCAAGCTTTGCGGGATAACACTCCGACTCCGACGGTATCGATTCCATGCCCGACTCGTAGATCTGCCTGTTGGATTGCGGGGAAAGTATCACTTTGAAACCCAGCTTTCCGAAAAACGTAGCCCAAAAAGGAAAATTTTCGTAAATATTCAGCACCCGCGGAATACCTATTTCTCCCCTCGGCGCCTTCTCCGACGCGGGATAGTCGAAGATACGCCCGCGTTTGTACTCCACCAGATTTGCGCCCTTTGCAACCGTCGTTTTTACGCCCGAACCGCGCTCGCACCTGTTGCCCGTTATATGTTTGCGCCCGCCCGAAAAAGTATTGACGGTAAGCGTACAATTGTTGGAGCAGCCCTTGCAGTGCGCAGTATTCGTCGAGTAACTCAACGACGCGATCTCGCTCGGCTGCAACATTGCGGTCGGCGAGCCGTCGTATCCGTCCTTTGCAATCAGCGCGGCGCCGAATGCGCCCATTATACCGGCAATATCCGGGCATATAGCCCGCACGTCGGCGATTTTTTCAAAGGCGCGCAGTACCGCATGATTGTAAAAAGTGCCGCCCTGCACCACGATATTGTTGCCGAGTTGTTTGGGATCGGTCAACTTTATCACCTTGTACAAGGCGTTTTTGATGACCGAATAGGCAAGCCCCGCGGAAATGTTTTCTACGCTTATGCCCTCTTTTTGCGCTTGCTTTACATTGGAATTCATAAACACCGTACAACGTGTGCCCAGATCCACGGGAGCGGGAGCAAACAACGCCTTGTTTGCAAAGTCGCCGACGGACAAAGAAAGAGAATTGGCAAAGTTTTCGATAAAAGAGCCGCACCCCGAAGAACACGCCTCGTTCAACACGACGGAATCCACGTATCCGTCTTTGAGGCGGATACACTTCATATCCTGACCGCCGATGTCCAAAACGCAGTCCACGTTCGGGTCGAAAAACGCGGCGGCTTTGCTGTGAGCGATGGTCTCCACCTCGCCGTCGTCCAAACAAAACGCCGCTTTGAGCAGCGACTCGCCGTAGCCCGTAGAGCAGGAGCGAACTATCTTCGCCGTTGCGGGCAGCAGCTCGTACAGCCGAGCAAGAGCGGTTGCCGCAGTTTTTACGGGGTCTCCGTTGTTGTTTGCGTAGTGCCAAAACAGCAGTTCGCCCTTTTCGCCCACAAGCGCTATCTTCGTCGTGGTAGAACCCGCGTCCACGCCCAAAAAGCAATTTCCCGCGTAGTCGGTCAAAACGCCTTTTGTCACTTTTGCCAAAGCGTGACGCTCGCGAAATTCGCGATAGTCTTGTTCGCTTTCGAAAAGCGGGGGCAAGCGCTTGATCTCGTCCTCTATTTGCACCCCATTAGCCAATTTTTGCAGCAAAACATCCAATTCTTCCGAGGTGTGATCATCGGCGACGGCGGCTCCGTACGCCGCAAACAGATGAGAATTGTCGGGATCGTATGCGGTTTCGTCCGTCAAATGCAAGGTGCGGATAAACGCCTTTTTCAACTCGGAAAGGTAATGCAGCGGTCCGCCCAAAAAAGTTACCTTTCCGCGTATCGGTTTGCCCTGAGCAAGCCCCGAAATCGTTTGGTTTACTACCGCTTGAAAAACGGATACGGCAAGATCCGCCCTGGTCGCGCCCTCGTTTATCAGCGGTTGAATGTCGGTTTTGGCAAATACGCCGCAACGTGCGGCAATGGGATATATCGTTTTGTAATCCTTGGCGGCTTCGTTAAGCCCCTCGGCGTCCGTTTGCAACAAAGCTGCCATCTGGTCGATAAAAGAACCCGTGCCGCCCGCGCAAACGCCGTTCATCCGCTCCTCGACGGAGTCGCCGAAATATATGATCTTGGCGTCCTCGCCGCCCAGCTCGATAGCAACATCCGTATCGGGCGATATGCGCTTGACCGCGGCGCTTGTTGCCACGACCTCTTGCACAAAGTTGACGCCCAACGCTTTTCCGAGACCTATACCGCCCGATCCCGTGATATTTACCAAAAGTACGCAATTGCCCAACCGCTCTTTCGCTTGCTTCAACAGCTCGCAAAGCGTAGCCTGCGTATGAGAAAAATGACGGCGATATTCTCCGAATACTATCTCGCCGCCGTCATCCGTCAACACCAATTTAACTGTGGTAGAGCCTATATCTATGCCGGCTCGGTATTGCTTCATCCGTATATCTTCCTCAGACAGTCGACCGCGCCCGCCGAAAGTCGGCGACTTTCTCGGACGCAATAACCAAAGCTTTATCTTTTCGGTAAAAAATCTTGCGTTTTTGCCGCTTAAAAGCGCGAACAAACACGCCGTTTTTCCACAATAATTATACAGCACGGCGCAACTTGTGTCAAATAACGTTTTGTCGGTATTTTTCGAAAATATCGTCCGCGCCGCATAGCGGCGACTGCGAAAAACAACTTGCAAGGCTTCGTCAACGGCACAAATCGGCAAATAAATTTTTTATACTCGCAGATATTGCTTTTATGCGCACGGCTCCGACAAATACGTTTGACAACGCTGCGCCTCAAATGGTACAATAATTTGAGTGAGGTGACAAAAGATGAGTATTGTTATCGGGATCGCGGGCGGAACCGCTTCGGGAAAAACCACCGTCGCTGAAAAACTGTTTGAAGCTTTCGGCAACGACGCCGTTATGCTGAGTCACGACTATTACTACAAACCGCACGACGACTTGTCATTGGAGGAGCGCGCCCTGCTCAACTACGACCACCCTGACAGTCTGGACACCTCCTTGATGATAGATCACGTCCGAGAACTGAAAAAGGGCAACTCCGTTTTGCACCCCACCTACGACTTTACCAACCACAAGCGCAACGAAGAGTGGAAAAGATTGGACAGCGCCAAGATCGTTATCGTTGAGGGAATACTTATCTACACGGACAGCAGACTGTGCCGATTGTGCGACATCAAGCTGTTTGTGGACGCCGACGCCGACGTGCGGTTTATCCGAAGGCTTACGCGCGACGTAAAAGAGCGCGGACGCAGCATGGATTCGGTGATACATCAATATCTTACCACCGTCAAGCCCATGCACGAACAGTTTGTCGAGCCGTCCAAAGCCAAAGCCGACCTGATAATACCGCAAGGCGGACACAACGAGATAGCCATAAATATGATCATCGACGGTATAAAAAAGAAACTCAATCTGGTGAACTCATGAAAATAGACTTGGAAAACGTAGCAAACGCGCGCGACCTCGGCGGCATAAAAACCCCCTACGGCATTGTCTCCTGCAACAGACTGCTGCGTTCGGGACATCTGAGCATAATATCGCCCGATGACATCGCCGAGCTGAAAAAGCGTCGACTGCAACGCGTGATAGATCTGCGTACTCCCACGGAAATAACCAATCACCCCGACTTGGAAATAGCGGATACGGAATTTGTCAACATTTCCATAATGAGCGCCACCACCTTCGGAATAAGCTACGAAACACTGGACGGTCCGACCATTGCGGTGAAATTGCAAGCGGGCATAGACAGAATGCTCGCGCGAGGCGAAACGCCGATAGAACATATGCGCATACTGTACCGACAGTTTGCGGAAAATCCTCACAGCCACGAGGGCTACGGCAAATTTTTGAAATTGCTTGCCAATGACCCAGTAGACGGCGCTACGCTGTGGCATTGCAGCGGAGGCAAGGATCGCTGCGGCACATGCACCGCGCTGCTGCTGCACTGTCTGGGAGCGTCGCGCGAGGACATAATGCAGGACTACCTGCTCACCAACGAGCAAGTCGGCAGTCATGCGCAAAGCATTCTCGCAAAGGTTCGCCCCTACGTATCCGAGGATCGTCTCGCCTTGGTGCAATCGATGCTGCTAGTGGAACAAAGCTATCTGGAAAGCTTTTGGGCGGGCATAGAGCGTCGTTTCGGCAGCGTAAACGAATTTGTGCGCCGTTGCGGAGTGACGGAAAACGACGAGCAAAAATTGCGCGCCAACTATCTGCGATAAAAGACTTATTTTGTTTTACCGCCGTATGCAAAAGCGATTTTCGCCGAGGCAAGAAAAAATATAAACAATTAAATGAGAGAAGGGGCTGTCGCGTTAAGCGGCGGCCCTTCTGCATATTTGCAAGTATTTATTCAAAACACTCAAGCCGTTTGACTT
>CANQCN010000057.1 GCA_947589685.1 uncultured Clostridia bacterium | reverse complement strand
AGAGAGTCGGGGACATACAACAATTCCTTGGAGGTATGCTGGGTGCAACCCAACTCCGTGCATTGACGGTCAAGCGTTGTGTGCTTGTTTTCCGCAGTGGGCTTCGAGTCCGTTTCGGCAGGCGTCCAATCAAATGTGTGATTGCTATGCTCTACCGCCCAACTGCCTTGCATGCCGGTGATGTCGGAAAGGGTCTTTTGTTCTAACGTGTGTCCTGCGTCCACCGTATGTTTACCACCCTTTTCATATGTGATCTGTATTCCGTTTAACGTCCACTCATCACACACTACCGATTTGTAAACCCGTCCCGATTGAAGCTTGCTCAGCTTTTTATGGGCGTCGTCCCAAACGCGCGCAGAGCTGTTGAATGTGAAATAGTTGCAGTCATAAGAGGTTCTTCCGCCGTCCACTATCGTCAAATCTTCCTGCTCGCCAATGATCGCGCCTTGCTTGATGTCGATCGTCGCATCATTTACGGTGGACTGAATTACGCCGACAAACGTTGCGCCGCTGTTGATATTTAACGTGCCGTTGACGATAAACGTCGCGTTTGTTTTGTATCCCGCTTTTGTGAGCTCGTCCGCCGTAGGATAGGTTTTGCCGCTCATTGCGGTTTGAACAAGTCCGTCATACACAAAGAACTTTACGCCTTCGACAACATTAAATGTTGCGTTTTGACCAACGGTAAGACTTGCGCCGGGCATTAGCTTGAAGTGATTGTTCAAATTGAACGTGCCGCTTTCCAACACAATGTTGTAGTTGTACGGAATGGAGAACGCCACCTCGTCCGTTTGGACAACGCCCAAAAAGTCCATATAACCCGCGTCTGCACTGCCCGTTATCGTAATTGTGGTTTGACCGATACTTTCCGTATTGTTCAATGACTGTGCGTCGGGTATCTTGGCGTGCAAGCCGTCGTCCTGTTCCAACGCTTTTTCACCGTTGTGCAAGTCGTCGTACTTTACCAACGCCTTTGCGCCGTCGTGCAAATTGATCAACGTCGTTGTGCCCGCATTGCCGTTCACCTCGCCTACATACGAGATAAACGGTTGATCCAACGTGGTATAAGAACTCCAAAAATACAAACTTGCATGTCCGATAAGCTCCGCACCGTATTCTATCGTATAGCCGCCCGCACATTGAATGTTGATCATTGCATAACGGTTGAAAGGCGTGATGTTGGCGTCGAACAGTCCTTCCGTATTTGTGCCGCCGGAATAGTCGAGAATGAGGAAGGGTTGATAAATTTTTCCGCCCTTATTGGCAATAATATCGCCGTTGCCCGTCACTCTGCCGTAGACATCCAACACACCGCCGCTTTCCACAATCATATGTCCGTCAAGCTGCAACTCCGAATAAGCGCCGGAAGTGTGTCCTTGCGCCGATTGGTTGGGATAGTACACTACGCCGCCGACAATCAATTTGCCGTAGACCTTAACCGTTGCATTGGAAGCTATCGTCACCACGTATTTTCTGTATTTAGATTGCAAATCGGGCGTATGCCAAGAAACTTGCGCCGAAGCATTTGCGCTGCTGCCTTCGCCGTAATAAATGCCCGTCTGTTCCATAGGCAACACAAGCGTAATGCCGCTCGGTATTTCCAAATCGGCAGAAATCGTGATATCGTCCGTTATATATGCGGTCTTGTCGGGCGCTTCTGCCGCAGCCGTCAATGCCGCTTTCAATGCGGTGTAGAACACGTCGCCTACTCTTGCGGCATAGTGTCCTTTTTGCTCCACTACCGCCTCGACGTCAACGCTTTCCGTCACGATCAACTTCATAACTTTGTCGTAGGACAAAATTTTACCACTCTGCTTGTCTCTCCAAGCGTAGAAGGTGCTGTCGTCATTCGGTTGGGCAGTAAAAGTTACTTCCGCGCCCCAACTCACTTGGGTGCCGTCGGACACGTCTCCCGCACCGGTTGACGCTTGCACGCTGCCTTGATCGTTGTTGGAAACGGAGTATTTCACCTCCAATTGGGACATCGTGGAAAAGTTTACGTTGCGGATCGCCATGTAATTCAAAGGACCATCATACGACATCCGCAAATTGGCGAATGCGACATAGATATCGGTTACCGTTGCTTCGTTCACTTCTTTGCCTGTTGTCTCGGCGGAAATGGGTATTGCGCACTGCAACCATTGATACCCTCTGCTATCCGTACCGATATATGTCACGTATGACGACAAAATTTCCGGTTGGTATTTCGGATAAAAATAGCCCTCGCCGCTCTTTCGGCTGTCGCCCGTGGCAAGATTTACGCCGCCTTGGGGTTCAAAACCGTTTTTCGACGTACTGACATTGGTAAAATTCTCTAAAGGCTCGCCTAATTTATACCCCACCATAGAGCAATAATTATCTGCACGATTCCTTATAGAATCCATACTGAATTCAAAGCGCAACGTGCCTTCGCCCGTTGTTTGGAAGTGCAGATTTGTTATCGGAGCGTCATCTTCATCGTAGAAGCTATTGCCGGCAAGAAACGCTTTGTTTTCTGTGGTGGAAAGCTCGGCGCAAAATTCCCAAGGCTGTTCCGCGTCGTTTTCTACGGTCACGTTGCCGGACTTTATAAGTTCGGTTTGTATGTCCTTGTCCGTTTCCAATTCGATACGCAACTCGTAAAAGTCGGTTTCGTAGTAATCGTCGGAGTAATAAGAGAAAAAGAAGGAACATTTGGTGTCAATATTTTGAACAACGAAGGAAAGCTTGTCGCCCTCGATCTTCACTCCGGGGTAATTGTCCGTCAAATATATATCTTCCCTTTGTACGCGATAGGTCAATCCGGCAATATCTCCTTGTGCCAACAAATCATACAGATCCGCCATAACGGTGACGGAGTTGGACTTGCCGAACGGAAGCTGAATTGTATCGCCGTTTTCAAACGGTTTCATTGTATCCCGCGCTTGACCTTCCACTCTGGTCGTTACCGTAAAGTTTTGTAACTGCACGGCTACTTCCTCTGCACGTAGACCTATAAAAGCTTCGTCATTTGAGGAGGGGTCATCGAAGAAACCGTATTCTCCAAATTCCGACAATTTGCCGTCTTCGAATACAAGCTTTCCTTCCGTAACGTCATAGTTGATAATCGCATCGTCTTCCAAGGCGGACGCAAAATCTCTCCGAGCATAAACTCCGAAATACCGCGCATCAGTCGTTTGAGTCGGGTCGATCGTTGACGATATGTTATCGGCAAATTCGACTTTCATCGAAATGGCGCCCGCTTCAAGCAACATTTTCGAAACTGTAATTGTGCCGGGGGTAACCAACAATCCGTCATACAAATATACGTTAAGGAGATGATTGTCATATTGTATTTCGAGATCGTATTTATCGGATTCCAACGCTTCGGGGTAGTATGTCGGCAACGCATACGTAAAACGAGCCTTGCCGTCCGCCGTCTTGCTTGTAACGGAATCTTTGTATATCAACTGAACGACATGGTGTCCCTCTGTCGCAACGGGCACAACGCCCAGAGACCATTGGACCTCGGCGTTCGGGTCGACGTTTATCCTAGTTGACGGAGAAATGGACGAATCAGTTAGGTCAGGGTAGCAAACTTTTCCGTCCAATCTGAACTCCAATTCGTCGTTTGTGTCACCCGCAAGGGCGTAATCGAGATAAACATACCCCGAACCGTCAAACTCGTAAAGCAATGACGTTTCGGCGTCAGAAGCCTTGGCGGGAGCATTTTCACTACTGTAATCAATGCCGTCGCTGTGATCTACATACCAATATTGTTTGTCTTCCGTATGCTCCTTCCACTTGCCTTGTTCCGCCGTAAAGAACGGACCTTCGTTGTCAAGAGAGTGGAATACGGCATAGTATTCCAAGCTCTTCGAGCATAAAAATGTATATGTTTGCTTAACGCTAACAACTGTGCCCTCGGCATCACGCCAATAGGAGAAACCATATCCGTCGTTTGGCTTGGCGGTTATCGTAACCTGACTGCCCCACTCGAAATCCTGCTCCAATGTGTCGGAACCGTTTAATTGTACGCTACCGTTAGCCTCTGCACTTATTTTTACGGTGACGTCAGGGGGCGTGTTCAGACCTTTGATCGTTGCTTTATCATCATATGAGGAACCACCGGAATCTTTTTCGTATTTGAAAACAAGTTGATCGCCCGTTTTAACTTCCACCGTAAGACGGGTAAATTCAGTGTTATCACCGCAACATTTATCATCTTCATAATAATATGGATCCTCACCGACAAGATATATTTCATCACCGTCTGAAAAGTGAGTTATACACAGCCAATCGTATTCTTCTTCACTGCTGGCAAGATAATCGAAAACGATGTTGCCGTCACCGGTAACATCGAGCGTCAACACAGTCAAAGTGTCATCTTGATCTTGAATGGTACTTTCCCACGAGTTTTCCACTTTATCGTAAAGCCACGGGTGATCTGCGTCGTTGGTAAACGTGTACTGCGCGGTGTTTTCGGGCAGTACTTTATCTTCCGCCAAGGCAGTAGTCTGCCTCGAAAAAATTGCGGACAGCCCAAGCGTGGCGAGTACCAGCACAAGTATCGCGCACAACGCAATGAGCGTCCATTTCCATTGTCTTGTTTTGATCATATTTCCTCCAAAATTGTTTTGACGTCACATCATACGCCATTGTTGAGTCGATCACACCGCTATTTTGTGCAATATCGGTATAATATTTTCATACATCTACTATACCCCCCCCCCGTGGCGCTTTGTCAACAATTTAATATTGATTTCAGTGGAAATAATTTTTCATTTAAGGGTTGCCGCCGAAAGGGCATATTTCGCTTTACTTTTCGGCGAGGGCGACGTATAATAAAATCAGCAAAGTTGACGGCGCGCGTCAAGTGCCATGTTTAGGAAAAAGCATGGACGAAAGGGCTCATTCGCTCTGCGGTGCGTACGTTGGGTCCGTTGCTATCTTCAACAAAAGCTCATTTGCGCAATGTTGAAACACAGTGGCTTGCCACACATCGGACCTTTTTTGCAAATGCAAAAAGGGGTTTTTTTTGTGAACAAAACTTTGAAAATTTGCTGCATAGCAATGCTTTCGGCGTTGAGCGTGGTCGCAAACTTTTGCACCGTTCCGCTGCCCGGCAACAACGCAATATCTTTTACCATTGCAGTGTGCTTTTTTGCGGGGATATATTTCGGCGCGCTGCCCGCGGCAATAGTCGGCTTTGTGGGGGATCTGATAGCGCACCTAATCCACCCGTTGGGGGACTACAATCGCTTTATGGCGCTGTCGATAGCATTATACGGCGTGGTGTGCGCTTTGGTGTACAAAGCAAAGCTGCCGCGCGTTGCAAAATTGACGATTTCCGCCGTGATATGCTACATCGTGTGCCTGTGCGGGCTGAATACTTTCGGGCTGTGGTTGCAGTATATCGTGGGCGTTCAACCGGGAATTATCGGAGTGTGGGATCTGGTTGCGGGCAATCACAGCGAAATAAACAAGAGCTTTTGGCTGTATCTGGCGGGACGCGCGCCTATGTCGGCGGTAAACCTTGCCGTAAATACGGTCATCGTCGGCGTGTTGCAGGAATCCAAAACAATAGCAAAGCTTGTGAGCAGAATAAAAGAAAAAAAGAAAAAAAATGCCGATACCGCCGATACTTACGTATCCAAACAATAAACATCGACAGCATTTTCGGCGAGGGTCGGCGAGGGCGGAGTTTAAGCGAAAACTTCGATTTGCCCCTCGTTACAATGTGTTGATATATCAATATTTATTTCAAGACCTCAAATCTATGTGTGTAAAACGCGCTTCCGAGCAAACTGCGGAGACGCTTTTTTGGGGCGCGGCGCCCGTTGTGACGTACAGCGCCGTGCCGTTGCCGCGAGCGTTATCCGACGGGGCGAAATCGGTTTCGCATTGCACTATCGCTGCGCCGCCCGCGTACGGCTCGATAGCGTGGCGCAACAAGGGGAAATGCGTACAACCCAGCACCACCGTATCCGCTTGGGACTTGCCGAGATCCTTTAACGCAAGACGTACCGCACGCTTACATTCGGCGGAATGCGTTTCGCCCCTTTCCGCAAAGGGCACAAGAGCGCTGCACGGATAGCTTGACGTAACCACGCCGTAGTCGGCAAGAATTCTGCCGTAAACGCCGCTTCGGACGGTGGCATCTGTGGCAAGCAATGCGACGCGCTTGTTGCGGGTGGTAAGGGCGGCGAGACGACAGGTGGGGGCGATCACGTCGAATATCGGCACATCGAACCGCCGACGCAGCCTTGGCGCAAAAACCGACGCCGTGTTGCAAGCCAACACCACCGCCGAAACGCGCTGCTCGACAAGCCAATCGAACACGACGGTCAAACGGGAAAAAATGTCGTCGTCGCTTCGCGTGCCGTAGGGACAATAAGCGCCGTCCGCAAAATACAGATAGTTGCACCGAGGGTAATCGCGACGCAGCTTGCTTAGTACCGTCAAACCGCCCACGCCGCTATCCACCACCGCGACGAAGTTTTCAAAAAAAACGTTCACCGTTTATTGTATTCCGCAACTTGCCGCGAAGTTCGTACATAAACAATTTTTGAGGTCGTCGGGGCAAATACAGCGAGGCGAGCGAAGCAACGACCAAGTTGCGGAGCGCTACTTTATTTCATTTTGCTGTTTTTTGTGCCACAAGGCGACAAGCAAAAAGAAGCGATGAAAAGGAAGCGCTAAAAAGCACTTCCTTTTCGTTGCGACCCAACAGCGCAGTCGCCGCTATGGTGCACCGAGGCAATTATAATCCGAACACGAAAGCTCGTCAAGGCTGACCGTTTGCGTTCCGTTTTTATAGTTGA
>CANQCN010000056.1 GCA_947589685.1 uncultured Clostridia bacterium | reverse complement strand
AGGGGCGAACGTATGTATTCGTTCTTCGACAAGTTGGTCAGCATCGCGCTGCCGAGAGTCAGAGACTTCCGCGGCGTAAACACCAATCTCGACGGACGCGGCAACTACACGTTGGGTATTCGCGAACAGCTTATCTTCCCGGAGATCATCTACGATCAAGTGGAAAAGACCCGCGGTTTCGACGTAACGTTCGTTACGACCGCCAAGACGGACGCCGAAGGCAAAGCGCTGCTCAAATATCTGGGCATGCCTTTCAGAGCTTAGTGAGGTAAATTATGGCAAAGAAATCAATGATAAACAAACAACAAAGAACACCCAAGTATTCCACTCGCGGATACACCCGTTGTTCCATCTGCGGCCGTCCCCACGCTGTTTTGCGCAAGTACGGCATTTGCAGGATTTGTTTCAGAGAAAAGGCGTACAAGGGCGAAATTCCCGGCGTAAAGAAAGCAAGTTGGTAAGGAGGAAAATAGAATGGTTGTTACAGATCCTATTGCTGATATGCTCACGCGTATCAGAAACGCTATCACAGCTAAACACGCCGATGTGGATATTCCCGCGTCCAAAACCAAAAAAGCCATCGTGGATATTCTTCTTGCGGAAGGTTATATCGACAGCTACGAGGTAGTGGAGCGCGAGCTGCAAAATATCATCAGAATAAAGCTCAAATACGGCTACAAAGGCGAAAGAGTTATCACAGGTCTCAAACGTATCAGCAAGCCCGGTCTGAGAGTTTACGCCAAGAGCAGCGAGCTGCCCAAGGTACTCAACGGATTGGGAATTGCGATTGTGTCCACAAGCAAGGGCATTATGACGGACAAGAACGCGCGCAGCCAAAATCTCGGCGGCGAAGTGCTTGCGTACGTGTGGTAAGGAGGTAGGAAATGTCAAGAATCGGAAAAAAGCCTATCGCTTTGCCCGCGGGAGTGACCGCAAGCTTCAACGACGGTGAGATCACCGTCAAGGGAGCCAAGGGCACGCTTACCCGCTCTATCGACAAGTGCATCGGCGTAGAAATAAACGCAAACGTAGTTACATTTACCTGCCCCGACGACGCCGAAAGCGACGTTCAAGCCAAGCACGGACTGTACAGAGCGCTGGTCGCCAATATGGTACACGGCGTTTCCGAGGGTTTCAGCCGCAGTCTCATCGTCAACGGCGTAGGTTACAAAGCGGCAGTTACCGGCGACAAGCTTGTGCTGAACATCGGTTATTCGCACCCCGTTGAGGTGATCGCTCCCAAGGGCGTCACTTTCAGCTGCCCCTCGCAGACCGAGGTGGTCGTCTCCGGTATCGACAAGGAGCTTGTGGGACAAACCGCCGCCAACATCAAGGCTAAGCGTCCCGTAGAGCCTTATCACGCGTACGGTATCCGTTACAAGGAAGAAACCGTGGTGATTAAGGAAGGCAAGAAATCGGGTAAGTAAGGAGTGTAGACTATGATAAAGAAAATCAACAAAAACGCGGACAGACAGATCCGCCACGAAAGAGTAAGAAAAAAGGTATTCGGCACATCGGTCAAACCCCGTCTGTGCGTATACCGTTCCACAAATTACATCTACGCTCAGGTAATCGACGACATCAACGGCAAGACGCTTTGCGCGAGCAGCAGTCTTGCGCTTAAACCGCAAGGCAACAAAACGGCGCAAGCCAAGGCTGTCGGCGCGGATATAGCCGCAAAGGCAGCCAAGCTGAGCATAAGCGAAGTTGTGTTCGACCGCGGCGGCTACATCTACACGGGCAGAGTGGCAGCGTTGGCAGACGGCGCAAGAGAAGCCGGACTCAAATTCTAATCGGAGGATAAACAATGGAAAACGTACAAGAAGTCGAAGCTGTTGCCACCGAGCAACAACAAGAACAGGCTCCCAAGGCGGAGCAACCCAAACGTAACTTCCGCGACAATCGCTCCGACAACAGAAAGGGCGGCAGACGCAACAATCGCGACAGAGAAGTCAAGGAAGACGACGGTCTCATCAAAAAGACCGTGGCTATCAACCGCGTTACCAAGGTCGTCAAGGGCGGACGTACGATGCGCTTTTCCGCGCTGTGCGTTGTCGGCGACGGCAAAGGAATGGTGGGCGTAGGCATGGCAAAGGCTGCGGAAGTTCCGCAAGCGATAGAAAAAGCCAACCTGCGCGCGAAGAAAGCTATGGTAAACATCGCGTTGACGGATACGACTATCCCTCACGAAACGATCGGTAAGTTCGGCAAGGGCTACGTGCTGCTTATGCCGGCTCAACCCGGTACAGGCGTTATCGCCGGCGGTCCCGTTCGTAACGTGCTTGAAGCGGTCGGCATCAAGGATATTCGTACCAAATCTTACGGTTCGAACAATCCCGTCAACTGCGTAAAAGCCACTTTCAACGGACTGAAAAGTCTCAGAACGCGCGAACACATCGCTCAGCTTCGCGGCAAGAGCGTAGAAGAAATTTAGGGAGGTGTACAATGGCTACTAAGAAAGTAAAAAAAGCAGAAGCTAAACAGCCTCTCTACATCCACGGCAGATACGTGGTGGAACGCGAGTTTCCCGCAAAGCCCGCCAAGGGCTCCAAGCCCTACGAAGAGGCGAAGGGACAGATCAAGGTCACTCTCGTAAAAAGCACGGCAGGCTGCCTCAAAGAGCAGCAAGCAACGGTGGCGGCTCTCGGTCTCACCAAGATACGCACCAGCAACGTTTTGCCCGACAATGCGGCAATTCGCGGAATGATCTTCAAGGTAAAGCACCTTGTCGCCGTGGAAGAAGTAAAGTAGGAGGCTAATATGAGAATACACACAATTCAACCCGCTGTCGGAGCCAACACCTCCGAAAAAAGATTGGGTAGGGGTATCGGAAGCGGCCTCGGCAAAACAAGCGGCAAGGGGCACAAGGGTCAATGGGCGCGCAGCGGCGGCGGTGTACGCCCCGGTTTCGAAGGCGGTCAGACCCCTCTTGCAAGACGTATCCCCAAGCGTGGTTTCAACAACAAATTCAGAGTGGAGTACGATATTGTAAACGTAGACGCGCTCAACGTGTTTGACAACGACGCCGTCGTAACCTACGATCTGCTTGTTTCCGAGCGTATCGTGGGCGGCAAGCACGGCGCGCTCAAAGTTCTCGGCAACGGAACACTCACCAAAAAGCTTACTGTCAAGGCAGACAAGTTTTCCGCGTCGGCAAAACAAGCGATCGAAGCGGCAGGCGGCGTAGCAGAGGTGGCTGAATAATGTTTGAAACCATCAGAAATGCCTTTAAGATAAAGGACGTACGTAAAAAGATCTTTATGACGATCCTCTTTGTGATCATTTTCAGAGTGGGTTGTTATATCACCGTTCCCGGACTGTCGCAAATATCCTTTGACGATAGCGGCAGCATGAACATCTTCGGATTGCTCAACTCCATCACGGGTAGCGCGCTCAGTCAGGGTACACTCTTTTCTCTCGGCATTTCCCCGTATATCAACGCATCCATTATAGTGCAGTTGTTGACGGTCGCAATTCCTGCGCTTGAAAGAATGTCCAAGGAAGGCGATGAGGGCAGAAAAAAAATCGACAAGATCACCCGTTGGGTGACGTTGGTGTTGGCTATCGTCAGCGCAGTCGGTATCTTCCTTACTCTTAAAAACAATTACACGGGCTATGTAAACACTTCGTGGCTCGGCGCGCAGTATTCGACCTTCTTTGCAACCACCGGCGGACAATGGATAATGGGTATCTATATCGTTACCGTGCTTGTCGGCGGCAGCATGCTGTGCATGTGGATAGGCGAGCGTATCACGGAGTACGGCGTATCCAACGGTATTTCGTTGTTGATCTTCGTCGGAATCGTGGCTACCGCCGTTCAACAGTTGGCGTCCACATTTGCCGCGGGCAATTGGGCGGAAGCGTTGATATTCCTGATCGGACTCGTGTTGGTGTTCGCGTTCATCGTCTGGGTGGACGGCGCCGAAAGAAAAATCAAGGTACAATATGCAAAACAGGTAAAGGGCAACAAGATGTACGGCGGACAATCCACCTACATACCCATCAAGGTCAACGCCAGCGGCGTTATGCCTTTGATCTTCGCTTACGCGTTGATGTCCTTCCCCACGATGATCATCTCCACTTTCTGGCCCAACACTCCGTTTGCCACTTGGTGGACGACGTATATGACGGCGGGCAACGGCAACCCCATCGGTACCGTTGTGTACAACGTGATATTGGCTGTGCTGATATTCGTATTTGCGTACTTCTATTCGCAGATCCAATTCAATCCCGTCGAAATTTCGCGCAACATTCAAAACAACGGCGGTTTCGTTATGGGTATTCGTCCGGGCAGAGAAACGGCGGAATACCTTGCAAAGGTCGTATCGCGCATCACCCTTTGGGGCGCGGTGTTCCTTGCGATCATAGCGTTCGTTCCCTCCATTCTGTTCTCTATCCCCGGTTGGGCAGGCATGAACACGGCTTCGCAGCTGGTGTCCAGCATGAGCGCAACGGGAATGTTGATCGTTGTTTCCGTAGCGCTGGAATTCAACAAAGCATTGGAAAATCAAATACTGATGCGTCACTACAAAGGTTTGCTTGGATCCAATTCCAAAGGATTTTTGAAATAATATGAAGATAATTCTCTTGGGCGCGCCGGGCAGCGGCAAAGGCACCATGGCGCAAAAGCTCACAAGCGAACTGAAAATCCCTCAGATCTCAACGGGCGACATCTTCCGCAAAAATCTTAAAGAAGAAACGCCCCTGGGATTGCAGATCAAAGACATTTTGAACAGCGGCGGGCTTGTTCCCGACGAGATCACTATCGAGATCGTCAAAAACAGGCTTGCCGAGTCGGATTGCGCAAACGGCTACATTTTGGACGGCTTTCCGCGTTCTATCGCTCAGGCGAAAGCGTTGGATACCTTCCAAAATATAGACTGCGCCGTCAACCTCGACGTAGACAACGCAACGATAGTCTCCCGCCTTTCGGGACGCCGTTTCTGTCCGGAGTGCAGCGGAACGTTCCATGTATCGACATTGAGCGATCCCTCCGTTTGCCCCGTATGCGGAGGCAAGCTGATCGTCCGCAAGGACGACAGCGAGGAGACCGTTTTGGAGCGTCTGCGCGTTTACGAGACCACAACGTTGCCTCTTATCGAGTACTACAAAGCTCGCGGCAAGCTGCTCACCGTCAACGGCACGGGCGGCGTGGAAGTCGTTTACCGTCGTATCCTCGACGTGTTGCACAAATGATCACCATCAAATCGGATACGCAGATAGCATTGATGCGTCGCGCCAATCTGATAGTGAGAGACACCCTGAATCTGCTGACGGAACACACCAAACCGGGCATATCCACCTGGGAGCTTAACAGGATAGCGCACGAGTACATACTGTCGCAAAACGCCAAACCGAGCTTTTTGCATTACAACGGGTTTCCCGCAAGCATATGCGTTTCGGTGGATTGCGAAGTGGTCCACGGTATCCCGTCCAAGCACAAGATACTTCAAGAAGGTCAGATCGTCAGCTACGATTGCGGGGCTATCTACCAAGGCTGGCACGGAGACGCGGCGCGTACCGTCGGAGTCGGGTTTATAAGCCCAGACCGCCAACAGCTCATCGACGTCACCGAACGGTGCTTTTTCAAGGGCGTGGAGAGTATTGTTCCGGGACAGACCCGTTTGGGAGATCTCGGACATACGATACAGTCCTACGCCGAAAGCTTCGGTTACGGAGTGGTGCGCGAGCTGGTCGGTCACGGCATAGGCAGACAAATGCACGAGGACCCGGAAGTGCCCAATTTCGGCGTTCAAGGTCACGGCATGAGGTTGTCCGCCGGTATGACGATCGCCATCGAGCCCATGATCACCATGGGTACGGAACGCGTCGATTGGATGGAGGACGGCTGGACGGTAAAAACGAAAGATCGCAAGCCGTCCGCTCACTACGAAAACACTGTCGCCATCACATCCGATGGCGTAGAAATACTCAGTTTGTAGGTGAATATGAACAGTATACAGGTAGGCAGCGTGGTGCTGTCCACGCAGGGACGCGACAAGGGTATGTACTTTGTCGTCGTCGCGACGGACGACAAGGCGGTTTACCTTGCGGACGGTGGCATGCGTCGTCTTGCCTCTCCCAAAAGGAAAAACCCCAAGCACCTTTCCGACAGCGGAGTGAAGCTGGACGCGATAGCGACCAAGCTCACGGATGGCAAAAAAGTGTTTGACAGCGAAGTAAAGAGCGCTTTGCGGCAATTCAGCCAAAATCAACAGGAGAAACAAGATGTCTAAAGACGATGTAATCGAAGTGGAAGGCGTAGTGGTCGAGGCGTTGCGCAATGCGGAGTTCCGCGTGCGCCTCACAAACAATCACGAGGTTATCGCTTACGTATCCGGCAAGCTGCGCATCCATTCCATAAGAATTTTGCCCGGTGACGCCGTAAAGTTGGAAATGAGTCCCTACGACCTCACCAAGGGCAGGATCGTCTGGCGCACCAAGGGTGTCGTCCAGTAACAACAAATCAAAACAAACATCACACAGCGGAGTCCGGCCCCTGTGTCAAGGAGGAAAAAATGAAAGTAAAACCGTCGGTAAAACCTATGTGCGACAAGTGCAAGGTTATCAAGCGCAATGGCAAAGTTATGGTTATTTGCTCCAAATATCCCAAGCACAAGCAAAGACAGGGTTAGTCCCTGCTGTAAGTTCGGGCAGCGCTGCTGCCGCAACTTAGGATTCAATCACGGCTGACGCTTTGCGACATCATTCCACATAGGCTTGCAAAGCGGGCAGCGTGTAAATATACAATACCCAAAAACAATCAATCCAAACATCATTACAAGGAGAAAATCAAATGGCTCGTATTTCC
>CANQCN010000055.1 GCA_947589685.1 uncultured Clostridia bacterium | reverse complement strand
ATCCCCATGCAAAATAATCTGCAATAAGTGTGCCACACCAAGTCTCGACAATGTCGCTAAACGGTGTGGCACACGCAGTGAAGCCTTTTTGCAGGGGATATGCGAGCGACCCCCGTTTTGCGTGGAATACCCGACGCGTTACTCCTTGTCGGATGACGTGCAGTAGCGAAGGATCTTCTCCACCGCTATGCCGCCTTTCTTGCCGAGAGGCAGCTTGCCTTTGTGATTTTTGTTTTCAACGCTGACGTCGGCGCAGTCCACCACGTAGGTGTTGGCGCGGTCGTAGATAGCCAATTTGAAGTTTTTGCCGTTGAAGTAGTCCGCAAATACCACACTGTTGCCGTTGATACCGAACTCGATACCTTTGGCGCCTTTGCAGTTGCGGGCGTGCTTGGCGATCTCCTTGACGGGCAAACGCTTCAAGTAGCCCTTGTTTGTAGCGATCAGCACTTCGCCGCGGTCGCGTTCCACCTGTCCCGCAAACACAACGTATTCGTCGTCGGCAAGGTTGATGCAGTGAACGCCGCCTGCGACTCTGCCTTGCAGGGGCACTTCGGATACGTCGAAGCGGGTGCAGCCGCCGCGATTGGTTACGTAGAAAATCTCCGTGTCGGGACGGACGACCTCCACCTTGAATATCTCGTCGCCGTCCTTGCCCTTGTAGCCCTGAAATACCGATTTCAATAGCTGGTATTCGCTCCAAGAGCTGCGCTTGATCATTCCTTGACGGGTGTAGAACAACAGTTCGCCGCTTACTTCGTCGCTGTTTTGCGCGTACACCGCAACGGGCAGCTCGCCCATTTGAGCGTCGGGGAAAATGTGCGATAAAGTTACGCCCGCGTCGCGGTAGCGTATCTCAGGCAGATCGCCCGCTTTGATACGGAAACAGTTGCCGTAATTGCTGAAAAACATCACGTTGACGTCGGTGCGCGTTTCTATCGCGCGGGTAAGAAGCTCTGCCGAGCTGCTGCCTATCGCGTCCTTTTGCGACATATTGAAGTTTTTGCTCGGAATACGCTTCAAGGTGTAATCGGCGGCAACTCCCACCACGACCGTTTCGACGGGCTTTTCGTCCGTTTCGCTGGGAATGACAGCGTCCGCTTCCGTCTTGCAGATCTCCGAAAGGCGAGGCGCTTTGTAGCTGCGTTTCAATGCGGTAAGCTCCGTCTTGATAAGCTCCATTTGCTCCTTGCGGCTGTTGATGATGACGTTTAGGCGGGCTATCGTATGCTCCAACTCTCTCAGTTCGTTTTCCAACTTGTTTACTTCCAGCTTGGTCAGGCGCGCAAGGCGCAGATCCAATATCGCTTGCGCCTGACGCTCGCTCAGATCGAAACGCTCTCTCAGCTTGTTGCGCGCGTCCGTTGTGGAAGCGGCGTTTTTGATGATCTTTATCACCTCGTCGATGTTGGTGACGGCAATTACCAACCCTTGCAAAATATGGGCGCGTTCCTTTGCCTCTTCCAGCTCGAACTTGCTGCGCTTCAAAATCACGTCGCGTTGGTAGGAAACGTAGTAAGCGATAATATCCAACAAACCCATAAGCTGCGGTTTGCCGTCGGCTATCGCCACCATATTTATGCCGTAGGACATCTCCAACTGCGAATATTTGAACAAATTTTTTATTACTTGATCGGGGTCGCAATCCTTGCGCAATTTTATCACGGCGCGCAGACCTTCCTTGTCGCTTTCGTCTACGATCTCCGCAATGCCTGCAAACATCTCCTTCTTTTCATCCTTCAACGCGGCGATACGAATGAGCATATCCGCCTTGTTGATGCCGTAGGGAATTTCGGTTATGACGATGTTGCGCCTGTCGCCCGGAGCGACCTCGATGTGCATTTTGGCACGCAAGGTGATCTTGCCCTTGCCCGTTTCGTACGCTTGCGCCAAACCGTCGCCGGGAATGACGTGCCCTCCCGTGGGGAAATCCGGTCCCTTGATGATCTTCATCATATTGGACAGGGATATGCGAGGATTGTCGATGAAGGCTATCGTGCCGTCTATCACCTCGGCAAAGTTGTGAGGAGGAATGTTGGTGGCAAGCCCTACCGCTATGCCCGTGGCGCCGTTTACCAACAGATTGGGAAAACGACCCGGCAGCATATCCGGTTCCTTGGTGGTATCGTCAAAGTTGCGCGACCAACGGACGGTGTCCTTTTCTATATCGCGAAGCAGCTCCAACGCGCAGGGCGAAAGCTTTGCCTCGGTATAACGCATTGCCGCCGCGCTGTCGCCGTCGATGTTGCCGAAGTTGCCTTGACCTATTATCAACGGCACGTTCATCGCAAAGGGCTGCGCCATACGCACCATTGCGTCGTAAATGGAGCTGTCACCGTGCGGGTGATAACGTCCCATACAATCGCCCACTATCCTCGCCGATTTGCGCGTGGGCTTGTCGGGAGTGTTGCCTTGCTCGTACATCGAGTAAAGTATGCGGCGCTGAACGGGCTTTAAGCCGTCCTCTACGCGCGGAAGCGCGCGGTCGAGAATTACGTGTTCGGCATACGGCATCATCGATTCGTGCATCACCACCTCCATAGGCTTTGTGAGCAGATTGCTGCCGTCCTCCATTTTTACTATATCGCTGTGTTCCAAATCGAAAATATCTACTTGTTGACTCATTTGTTTACCTCGCTACACCAATTTGTCGAACAACGCGTCGTTGTCCTTGTTGAAATCGGCGTTTTCCGTTATGTACGCCTTTCGCGCGTCGATCTGGTCGCCCATAAGAGTGGTAACCATGCGCTCCGCCTCGGAAAAGTTTTCGATAGTTACGCGCATAAGCGTACGCGTTTCGGGATTCATAGTGGTCTCCCACAACTGCTCGGCGTTCATCTCGCCCAGACCCTTGTAGCGTTGCAGATCGTATCCGCGCCCGAACTCGCCGACGATCTCTTGCAATTCGTAGTCGTCGTAGGCGTAGCGCACCTTGTCTTTTTTGGAAATTTTGTACAAGGGCGGCATGCCAATGTACACGTGCCCGTCTGTGATAAGCTCGCGCATATAGCGGAAAAAGAACGTCAGCAAAATGGCTCTTATGTGCGCGCCGTCCTGGTCCGCGTCGGAAAGTATTATTATCTTGTCGTATTTGAGGTCGTCGATATTGAAGTCCTCTTCGCCTATGCCCGTATCCAAAGCGTTGATAAGCGAACGTATCTCTTCGTTGGCAAGCACCTGGTCTATGCGCTTGCGCTCGGCGTTGAGCGGCTTGCCCCTAAGCGGCAGTATCGCCTGAAAACGACGATTGCGCGCTTGCTTTGCACTGCCGCCCGCGCTGTCGCCCTCCACGATAAACAGCTCGTTTTTGGACGCGTCGCGACCCGTGCAGCTGGCAAGCTTGCCCACAAGAGTGCTGTTGAATATGCTGTTCTTTTGACGGGTGACTTCCTTTGCCTTGCGAGCCGCCTCGCGCACCTTGGCGGAAGCGATGGATTTTTTGATGATAGTTTCCGCGTCGGCGCCGTTTTTGTTGAGCAACGCGGTAAATGCGTCCGTTGCCAACGCCTCGCAGGCGATCTTGGCTTCGACGTTGCCCAGCTTGGTTTTGGTTTGTCCCTCGAACTGCACGTTTGCCATCTTGACGGACATCACCAGCGTGATACCCTCGCGAAAGTCCTCGCCCAAAAGGTTTTCGTCCTTGGCTTTCAAAAATCCCTTGGCGCGAGCATAATCGTTGAACACCTTGGTCATGGCGGTTTTGAGCCCCGTTTCGTGCATGCCGCCCTCGCCCGTTGGAATGTTGTTGACGTAGCTTATCAGGTTTTCCGTGTAGTTGGTGGTATATTGAAAGGCAAATTCCAACTGTAAAGTGTCGTTTTTGCCCGACCAATACAACGGACTGAGATGCAAGGGCGCTTTGTTTTCGTTGAGATACAGCACAAAGTCGCGCAGACCGCCGTCGTAACAGAAAGTTTCCTTTTTGACGTTGCCGTCGTCGTCATCGGCGCGCTCATCCGTCAGCACAAACGTTATGCCCTTGTTGAGAAAGGCAAGTTCCTTGATGCGCTTGTGAATGATCTCGTAGTCCATCTGGACGTTTTTGAATACGCGCGCGTCGGCAAGAAAGGTTATCGTGCTGCCGTGTTCCTTGGTTTCGCCCACCTTGGTGAGGTGGTCCTTGGGCACGCCCGAAAGCACCTTGCCGTTTGCGTCGACGGGACTGTGAAAGTGCTGAACGTACTCGTAGCCGTCCTTTTTGACGGTGACGGTAAGCCAGGACGACAAGGCGTTGGTGACGCTTGCGCCCACGCCGTGCAAACCGCCGCTGAAAGCGTAGTTGTCGTTGTTGAATTTGCCGCCCGCATGCAGCTGCGTGAACACTACCTCCACGCCGGAAATTTTAAGCTGCGGGTGTTCGTCTACCGGAATGCCGCGCCCGTTGTCCGACACGGTGACGCTGCCGTCCTTGTGGAGCGTGACCTCCACCCTGTCCGCAAAGCCGTTGCTTGCCTCGTCTACGGCGTTGTCGACTATTTCCCAAAGCAGGTGATGAAGCCCCGTGCGTCCGGTCGTGCCGATATACATACCGGGACGCATGCGAACAGCGTCCAGCCCCTCCAAAACCTGAATATCTTTTGCCTCGTAAGTTTTGTCCAATTTGTTTTCCTCCGATGAGTTTTTGTCGTTGGTTAGATCCGAAAACGACTCTTGCCGCATTGCGACGACCGTTTTGGGCGGCAGCGGCACATCCGCGCGAGCGCCGCGAACAGCAAAAACCGCGCATAAATTTGCATAAACGGTTTTGCCGCGCAAACGTCAAACGAGCAGCGAGCAAAGCGCTTTCGAATACATTTATATTATATCATATTTGCAGACGTATTGCAAGAGAAATTTTTATATTTATTCATCCAAAAACAAGAAATTTTAAGTCAAAAATTGTTTATACAGAATATTTTGTATAAATATGCGTAATTGGGAATATTTATACATCGACTTTGCATATTTATGCAAAATTTGTCGAATTTGCACGGATATGACAAACTTGCGGCGCAAATGACGGCAAAAAGACAAAAATAAAACGACGCGAAAGCTCGCGCCGCAAAAATCGAAGAAAAATATTGCTATGCAATAAATGTTGAAATGTGAAAAAACGTGCAAAAAGCCGAACCGTGCGTTCAGCCAAGCTACGCTATGCGCCCGCCTTGCGCCGTTAGCGAAGGATCGAAATCAAGCGGCAAGCCGAATGACGATCACTTCCGCTTGCCGAACAGACCTTTTTTGCCGTTGGGGCGCGCTTCCGCTTCTGCCGAGGCGTTTGCGGAAGGTGCGGGCGTGCGCGCGTCGAGCCAGGCGAGAATGTCGGCATAGACCTCGTCTTTGTTGATCTCGTTGAGTATTTCGTGGCGGGCTCCGTCATAGAGGCGCACGGTCACATCCTTTACGCCCGCTTTGTCGGCATAAAACTTGCCAAGCTTGGCAACGCCCTTGCCGTAGTTGCCCACGGGGTCGTCCTTGCCGGAAATTATCAAAAGGGGAATATCCGTATTGATTGTGCTGTAACTTTCCTTGCGGTACAATTTGGATATGCCCGCCATAAAGGAACGGTAAAAGTTGGCGGAACACGTGAAGCCGCACTGCTCGTCGCTGTTGTACTTGGCGACCTCGTTTTCGTCGCGGTTGAGCCAGGCGTTTGTACCAGGAAACCTCTTTTCGTACATTCCGAAAGAAAGCTTTGCGATAAGCTCGGCGGGATAACGTCCGCCCTTGTGACGACACATACTACGCGCGATGACCCCGCACGCCGTAAAGCTCGCGCCCTTGATGTAGTTGCTGCCGCAAAGGATAAAACCGTTTACGTCCGGGCGGCTCTCGATGACCGCCTGCGTAACAAAGCTGCCGTAGCTGTGCCCCATCATATAAAGAGGCAAGCCGTAACGTTCGCGGCAGTAGTCCAATATGGCAAGCTGATCGCGGACGTTGTTGCCGAACATATCCCCCTCTTCGTAGCCGAGGCTGTCCTTGGCGGCGGTCAGCCCGTGTCCGCGATGATCGTTCATCACCACCACGTAGCCGTTGGAGTTGAGATAGCTTGCAAAGCCGTCGTACCGCGCGGAATGTTCCGCCATGCCGTGAGCGATCTTGATGACGCCCTTGGGGTTTGCGACGTCGTCCCAAACATAAAGTTGAACGGAATTGCCGTCGTGAGAAGTAAATTGCGAAAGTTTCATTTTGCACCGCCTCGATCGGGATTATGATTAAATTTTAGAATAATCGAACGCAAATGTCAATACCAAATATCCGACGAGCGCACGCAAAAATCAATATCGAACAGACACAAACGAAGAAAAAATATCAAACCAAGCAACAAGACGGAAAAACGCACTAATCGTTCCGCTAAATAAGGCGGAAAATGAATAAATAATGAAATATTGACATAAAACAGTAAAATTTACGACTACTTTATCGCATAATTTGATACTATGCGTGGCATAGTAGTATATCAAACGGCGAAAATCGAAGTGGTCGGGACAGAAAGAATGTCGCATATATCGGCAACAAAATACATAAAATAGCGGTATGAAAATTGTGTTTACTGGCGGGGGAACGGCGGGACACGTTACTCCCAACATCGCGCTCATCGACAAAATGCAGGACTGCGACGCGTACTACATCGGCACAAACGGGATGGAAAAGGACATCACCGCGCCCCTTGTCGCCGACGGGAGAATAACCGAATACTGCACCATCACCGCGCACAAGCTGCGCCGCAAGCTAAGCTTAGAGAACCTTTTGCTGCCCTTTCGCCTGTGCAAGAGCGTCGGCGAGGCGAAAAAACATCTCAAACGCGTCGCACCCGACGTCATTTTCAGCAAGGGCGGCTACGTGGGACTGCCCGTGACGATAGCGGGCAAACAGCTGGGCATACCCACCGTGATACACGAAAGCGATATGTCCCCCGGACTTGCCAACAGACTGTGCGCGCGCTTTGCCGACGTGTATCTTTCCGCATTCGACTGCGACAAACGCGCGCGTGTCGTGGGGGCGCTTGTGCGGGACGTTACGCACGGCGACAGACAAAAGGGGCTTGCCGCAATGGGCATAGACGGGACCAAACCTGTGCTGCTTGTGACGGGCGGAAGCTTGGGCGCGCAGTCGTTGAACGAGGCTATCTGCCGCCACCCCGAACTTGCGGAAAGATTTGACATCTTTGTGATCACGGGCAAAAACAAGCGCATAGAGTGCGACCACGTGCGGCAAGCGGAGTTTTCCGACAAAATGCCCGACCTGTTCGCCGCGGCAGACGTGTGTCTGACGCGCGCGGGAGCAAACAGCCTTGCCGAGCTCACATTGGCGCAGCTGCCCTTTGTGACGGCGCCGCTGACCAAGCAATCGAGGGGCGAGCAGGTGCAAAACGCCGAGTGGTTTGTAAGTCGCGGGTGCGGACTGCTGCTGCACGAGGACCGCTTGGAAAGCGAGCTTTGCAAGGCGATAAACGCCGCCTACGACAACCGCACCGCTATCCAAGCCAAGCAACGCGCCCAGCGAGGCATTTACGGCACGGACAAGATAGCGGAGATACTGCGAGAGACGCGCCGCGACAAAATGCGGTTACATGCGCGTGACACGACTAATATCTAATGCAAACACATTAGTCGCCGACAAAGCAAAAACAAGTTTCGCTATTGCCCACTAAATCACGCAATTTTAACTAAGATGCGGTTACATTTTCACTTCGTTTCCTAAGTCACCATCGGGCGACGATAGAGGGATTTTTGAAACAAATTTGTCTTTGATATCCCTCTTCCACCTCGTCCTCCCACGCCTTGGTCAGCACCAACCGCATACAATGCGGTCGGTACCGCTGACAGG
>CANQCN010000054.1 GCA_947589685.1 uncultured Clostridia bacterium | reverse complement strand
GGCTACGCCCTCGTTGCAGATTATTTTGCAGGGGACATACTCGCTCTCGGTAGAGCCCTCCGTTCCACTCCCCGACCGCCCACCCCTATTCGCAGGGACACAGTTTGCAACAGCGACAACAGACCTTGCCCGTGACGGGGAAAGTCTTTTTCGCGGTGACAAAGTTCATAACAGTAACATTTCACCGTCCCCGTCAATCGAGTGAAATGAGATTTACGGGGAAGGGGGACCACCAAATGGGTACCCGCACAATTTGAGCTTGCGAAAATTGTGTGGGAGAGGACGACCCGCCTGTCAGCGGTATCGACCGCATTGTGTGCGGTTGGTGCTGACCAAGGCGTGGGAGGACGAGGTGGAAGAGGGGTATTGGAAGTAAACTGTAATTTAATTCATCTATTTTGTCACAAATACAGTCCTCGCAAATATTCTATTTGTAACTACTTTTGTCGAAAGGTTCATCAATCGGCAAATTGTGATTGACTTTGATTTTCTCGTGTGCTACAATTTATTCGCTACACAATTGCATAAAAGTAAGCAATTACTTTACACATCGATTCATCCAAATCATAACAAAGTGGGTGCGTTAAAAATGCGTCCTTATTTACACTTTGTTATTAAGATGAACGGGTGATAAAGTATGTAATTGTGTAGCGACATTACGGGGACGTGTTTTCGGTGCGTGACCTCGGTTGCGCACTTTTTTTGTAAAAGGAGTGTTCATCATGGTCAAAAGTGAAATTGCAAGGTTGTATTGTTTGCGCGCGGGAATGTCGCTCATCGCGCAGTTTGTGGGCGAAGCGGAACGCCGTGAAAACATCATTGCCGAGTACGAGCAAAATATCGAAATCAACGAGCTGTATATCGAAAATCTCAACAAAAAGCTCGGCGAGTGGCACGACGAAAGCGAAGCGGAATCGGTAAGCAAGGAGTTTGCCAAGGTACATCTGCACGCCCGAAAGAAGCTTGCCAAACAATTGACAAAAGAACTTGACGCCAAGCGCGACGGATTGTCGGTAAGCTCCATGCCCGCGATATTGCTTGCGGAATGTCTTGCGGACGCAATGAGAGAGTATTTTGAGGATATTCCCGAAAAATATTGGCGGCATGTCGATCTGCTTATTTACTATCTGGACCAATCAATATCGAGAAATTTGAAATTTGCTCTGCGTCATTTGGAAAGCGTAAGCAAGCACAAGCTCGCTTTGGAGCGGGATCGCGCGGAAGCGTTGCAAACGGTGACGGAACAGATAGGTTTCGGCTGCGCATGCTGCAACGACGAGATAACGTCCGCGCTTGTCGAGCTGGAACAACTAAACGGCAAGCGGCAGATAGTTTTTCCCGACAGCATTCAAGCGTTGACGGACAACGTTGCGCGGGCGCTTGTGTTCGGAAAGTCGGAAATCCGTCGTCCCTCGGCAAAAACGATGAGATTGGAGCTTACTCGCAAGATAGATTTTACCGGCGAAGAGCTGTATGCCAAGCTTTTGCGGATAAGCATACAAAAAGAACTGCTTTTGAAATGAATTTGACTTTTTTGCGCCGACCCGCCCTTTTGGCGGGTCTTTTGTTACGATTCGGCCGCGAAAGTGGGCGGCTCTTGCAAAGAGGAGCTTTTTGTGGTATAATATCAAATACAGAGTTTTACAATGAAACACAACAAACGGATCATTTTTATATTTATACTCACCTTGGCGTTCTGCGCGGCGGCGTTTGCCGCTTGCAAACTGACGGAGGCAAAGCTTTCGGTCGACTTCGACGAAACGCATATCGTCACGGAGGGCGACAGTCTTGACGGAATAAAGCCGTACCTGACTGTGAATTACACCGATGAACATAACAAAACGCGCCGTCTCGACAACGGCGAATACGAGTTGTCGGGGACGCTGAAAGCGGGCGACAACGTGCTTACCGTCAGCTACAAAGAGCTGCAAGCGACCTTTTCCGTGACGGCGCAGCCCGCGGCGCATCAACACAGCTACACCGAGTGGAGGTACAACGACAGCGAGCATTGGAAGGAGTGCCCCGACGACGGAGCGACGGACGACGACGCGCGCGCGGCTCATTCTTTTGACGAAGAGGGGCTTTGCGAATGCGGCTACAAGCAGCCCGAACCCGTCAAAGGCACCCGCGACGATCCTTATTCGCCTTCGGAAGCGTACGCCCTGGCAGCGCAAATGTCCGAGGAATATTCCGACGAGGTCGTGTACGTCAAGGGACGCGTGGCTGCCGCTGCGCAAAATGCTATGGGCGATTGGGTGATAGACGTCACCGACGACGACGCGGTCATGTTCAAGTTGATCAACGCAAAGCTGTCCTATGCGGGCAGCGACGAGATATTCCCGACGGTAGGGGACGAGGTGTTGGCTTACGGCTATTTGTACAACGGCAAGGACGTGGGACTGCGCAGCGGCGACGTTCAATGCACCGTCGCGGAGCTGATCACCGACAGACAAATGCCGCCTGTTTTGACTCTCGCCGCCGAGAAAAATCTGCTTTACGTGGGAGACAGTACGGAAATTATCGTTACCGTGCTCCCTCAGACGTACGCCGACAGCGTAAAACTCGAAATTCTGCGCGGCGAAAATCTTTGCCGATTGGAGGGAACGACGCTGTACGCCGTTGCCGAGGGCGAAGTGGTGCTGCGCGCCTCGATCACTGCGAACGGAAAAACCTACGCAAAAGAAATAGTCTTGCGTATCGAGCAGGCAATTTCAAACGTGGAAATATCCCTCGTCGCCGACAAGTATCTCATCGAATTGAGCCAACGAGCCGTTGTGCGGGCGACGGTCACTCCCGCCGATTACGCGCAGCAACTGCGTTTCGAGATCGTTTCGGGCGAGGACGTTGCGTCGTTGGAGGGCGATTCGACTACTTCGCGCACCGTTTTCCCCTTGAAGGCGGGCTACGTCACGGTGGTGGCAAGCATAGGCAACTTCCGCAGCGATCCCGTCACCGTTCAGATATTGTGCGCCGACCCGTACGCAAATATGGGCGCAAGCGGTTTTCACAACAACAATTACAAGCCCGCGGCGGATCTTCAAGACAGCTATTGGCGCACCAAGCACAATCTGATGAGCGGCAGTATCGCCGACCAGGATCCGACGCCCACGCTTTCTTCCGACATCCCAATGCAGGGCAACAAATATGTGCGCAACATCGACGAAAATTACTACGACAACGGCAACAGCTACAAGATAGTGGACGGCAGCGGCAATGTGGTCAACACCATTTACAAATGCGGCGCGTACGTATCGTTGGAGGAGGTCGCCGCCTACGTGTACGCTTGGGGAGATGTTCCCGCAAATTACATAACAAGCAACAAAGGAGATCCCGAAAGTAACGCATGGGGTGAGTTTTTGCGACTCAACAACAGTTATTTCAGCGGCGACACGAGCCGTTATCCCTATGAACCCGTGCTGCCGAAGATCAGCGGCAGCGGCGGCACGTACAGATATTACGAGATAGATATAGGCACAACGGGTACTCATACGCCCGGTTATACTGCCGCGCCGTATAACAACGGCAAAAAGATCACGCGAGGCGCTGCGCGCATAGTGTACGCCCGCTACGAGGGCAGCAGATTGCTGAGTCCGAGCGAGAGATATGTGTTCTACACCTACAATCACTACAACGATTTTCAAGAGTATCTCAACTACCAAGGCGGTTGGGGCGAGATGTTCGGCAACATCACGGGCGGCGGACAATATAACAGCGGACGCAACCCGTCGCCTTACGTAGATGTGGCAAAAAGCAGCTTCGGCTGCAAGGGCTGATCTTGCCGGGTTTTGACGAAAAATTTCCTTTTGTCGGGCGGCGTTATCGAACAAGGTACGATGAAGCGCGGCGCGTATGCAAGCAAACGGCTTGTTTTTCGGAGGTAAATCGATATGAAAAAATTTAATATCGTTTTTGCGGCGATAGCGTTTATTGTGGCTTTCACGGTGGCTTTCGCTTCGTGCAAGCCGAACGACGATTCGGGCGGCGCACCGTCGACAGTAGTTCCCGTGGACACTACGGATACGGACTCGGCGGCAAACGACGTGGCGGGCAAGCTGGATATGACGGAGCTTTCGGCAGACGTAAACGACGACGGCGCGCGACAAGTTCCCAACGGAGATTACGTATTTACCGAAAGCGGTTCTTATGCGCTAAGCGGCGCTTACGGCGCGCTTACGATAGGCGCAAACGAGTTGAAATTGCACCTGTTTTTGAACGGGGCAAGCTTTACGAGCCTTACCTACGGCACGTCTGAGGAGGGCGACGACTTCAAGAAAACGCAGCTTACGCTCACCTTGGCGGAAGGAACGACCAACACTGTCCAATGCACCAAAGGCAACGCCATACACATCAAAGGCAGCGCGGACATCAACGGCAAGGGAAAACTCACGGTCAACTGCACGGGCAAAAACGCCGTAAAAGTAAGCAAGGCGTTGCGCATTGCGGACGCCGTGTTGGAGCTTTCCGCGGCAAACCACGCCGTATCCGCTTTGAGTATCGCGGCAGTCGATTGCACGCTTAACGTCAACGAGGCGGGCAAGGACGGGCTAAACGCCGAGTGCGACGACGAAACGACGGCGTTTACCGCCGACGAGGGATTTGTTGCGCTGCGCAACGTCGATTACGTGTGCGATTGCAGCGGCGACGGCATACAAGCGGACACGGTTGTGTATATCGACGGCGGAAACTACGAAATTTCCACTCACGGCGAATTTGTCGCGGATACGCCCGAAAACCGCGAGGAATACGACCTTACCGCGGACGACTTCCGCTACGTAAGCAGCGGCGACGGCTATCGCAAGGTGGCAAGCGATTACTTCGGGCGGGACGTAATGTATGCGCTCAAACAGGGCTGCAAGGGCGTCAAGGCGGGAGAGATCGAGTATCCCGCCCCCGACAACGCCGACAGGGAAATAACCGTGACGGAGGGCGACTACTGCATTGTGATAAACAGCGGCAGTGTGACGATCGATTCCACCGACGACGCGATACACGCCAACAGCGGCGACGTGATTATAAATGGCGGCGAACTGACCTTGTCCACGTTGGACGACGGGATCACCGCCGACAAGCTTGCCAAGATCGCGGGCGGAGAGATCTTCGTCAAGGACAGCTACGAGGCTGTCGAGGGCAGCAATGTTGAGATCTCTGCGGGAAACGTGCGCTTGAACGCCTCGGACGACGGCATAAACGCGGCAAGCGACGACGCGGGCGTGAGGGAACACATTCTCATCAGCGGCGGTACGGTAACGGTAAACGCGCAAGGCGACGGCATAGACAGCAACGGCAGCGTGGAGATCGGCGGCGGCACTGTGGTGGTATACGGTCCCACGGGCAACGGCGACGGCGGTCTGGACAGCGAAACGGGCGTATACGTCAACGGCGGAACGTTGCTTGTGCTGTCCTCTCGCGGAATGACGGAACTGCCCGTAAACGAAAGCGCGCAATACGTGCTTGCCTACGGACATACGGGGACCGTCGCTGCGGGCTCGGTGGTGAGCATACGCGACGGCAAAGGCAACAAATTGATAGAGGTAACGGCGGAAAAAGCCTTTCAAACGGTGATTTTCAGCTCTGCCGCGCTGGTCAAGAACTCCTCTTATTCCGTTTATGCGGGCGACGTTAGTCTCGCGGAGATAAAAATCGCCTCGCAAGTGACTTCGAGCGGCGTTTCCGGCGGTTTCGGCGGCAATCCCGACGGTTGGCGACCGGGCGGACCCGGAGGTCCGGGCGGCGGTATGCCTCCGAGATAACGGCGCCGCTGTGCGTTTGCGCGTGTAAACTTCTTTTACAAACTGCGCTTAAATATTTGAATAAAACAAAAAAAACTCTCCGCAGTAGTGGGTCGTACATTGCCCGTTACTTAGTCGGAGAGTTTATTTGCGTAAAAATATGGTTGCCGTCGGTTCAGTCTTGTTTGCCGTCGTCGGTCGGCGTTTTCGTCGGGGCGCTGTCGTTGCGTTTGCCTTTGCCGAACATTTTGCCGAAGAGTCCTTTTTCCTGCGGCGGATCTTCGTCCTGAGTGAGCGGCGTTTTGATGTCGTTAAGCTGCGAAACGGTGAGGTTGCCGTTTTTGCGCTCGATCTTTATTTCCCATTGGATAAGGAACGTAAGCGCCGCGCGCAGCAAAATTATCGCGCCGAGTATCAACAGCTCTTCCCATTCGCGCACGACCACGGTACGCAGCAATTCGCCGCCTATTTTGAATTCCAACGCAAGGGCAATGCCCTCCGCCAGCTTCAAGCGTACGTGCGGTTGACGCTTGAACAGCCCCACGATAGCCGAAACAATGGCGTACACCAACACGACGGTGCCCACCAATTCGATGAGCAGCACCACGTAGTGTATCACCAGGTCGAAGTACTTTTCTATCCAATCGAATGCGTTTTGCAAACCGTCGTAGAAGTTCATATTGGCTCCTTGCAATACTTGATAACACTATCATATCAATTTTGACGCGCGTTGTCAATATCCTTTTTTTGTTCGTTAGGGGTTTTATTCTTGACGGTATCGGCGTATAGTGCTAAAATATGCGTGTTCCGCGCTTGTGGGATAAATTTGCAAAATATCAAGCGGTGAGTACTATGAAAAACAGATTGATTATGTTCGATTTTTTCGGTGTGATCAGCACCGAGATAGCCCCGTTTTTGTTTGCCAATCACTTTGACGAGCAAACGGCGGTCAAGCTCAAAGAGGATTTTTTTGTTCCCGCCGATCTGGGCGAGGTGACGTTGGACGACGTGTTCGATCGCCTTGCCGTGCTGCTCGATATGCCGCGCGCCGACGTGGTGGAGGAGTGGAACAGCTACATACACATCAATTTTCCGTTGGTGGAGTACATCAAGAGACTGCATGCCGTTGCCGACGTGGCGCTTGTGTCCAACGCGCCCTACGGATTGGTGGAGGGCATAATGACCAAGCATGGCATAGACGGCATTTTCGACAAGCGGTTCATATCCTGCAATTTGCACCTTGCCAAGCCTGACCCCGCAATATACGTCCATTGCATAAACAGCATGGGCAAACATTACGACGAAATGTATATGATCGACGACAATCCCGCCAACCTTGCGCCGTTGCCTCGGTTGGGCGTGACCCCCGTGCGCTACGTAAACTTCGATTCCGTGCGCAATGTCTTTGACAAGCTGTTGTAGATCAACGTATCACGCAAGCAAGAGGACGCGATTTAGGCGTCCTCTTGTACTTTTCAGTTGTCCTTTGTGTTGCCATCGTTGTTTGCGTCGCGATGCGTATCCTTTGTTTGGTCGGCGTCATGCTCGCTTTTGCCAAGCTGTTTTACAAGCTGGTGTGTGCCCGTGGCGGTCAATCCGCTTGCGCCGCCTATCACCAACGCGGCAACAACGTTGTGCGCGGGGATAATATCGGGTAGCGCGTAATAGCAGATGATACCGCACGCCGCTCCCAACAGCGCCGAAAGCAGCGGTATATAGCGATTGAATTTGCTGTTGTTTACGGCGTATTTTATCACGTCCATAACGGCAAACACTACGGCGGCTATTGCCGGTACGCTTACAAATTCGATATAGTTTTCCATGCTGTACGTTCCTCCTTGTAAACATTCAGGCACCATTCTAAACGCCTATGTACGGCAATAGCGTACCTATATGTCGTTCAGCGTACAGCTTTCTGTTTTTATTTTATGCAAACTCGGCGGATAATGTTGAATGATAATATGGGTGCGGTTTTTCTCTTGCGGCGACCGCGCAACGGCGGACTTTTGCGTAGCAAATTCCAAATGTCCGCCCGCAGTGTTGTGAAGCGGCAAATTTACAATCGCACAAGCCAATTAAGGGAAAGAGCCGTTTTCGTCCCGCTTAACT
>CANQCN010000053.1 GCA_947589685.1 uncultured Clostridia bacterium | reverse complement strand
GCGTTGTCAGTGGAACACGGTGGTGCATTGACCTGCTGAGCTATGCTCCTATATTATAACTCGTTCGGTCATTGCATTGGGCAAGTGGACTCGTGCGAGGCACGAAGTGCCGACCCTCAGCGATTGCATTGCAATCGCGTTCTCACCGACCCCACGATCAAAAAAAGCGGGTCGGTTGGTTCGACTCGCATAATTTTGGTAGGAGCAAGTGGACTCGAACCACCGACCCCCACCTTATCAGGGTGGTGCTCTAACCTGCTGAGCTATGCTCCTATATTATAACCCTTTCGGTTAGCCACCACCCTGTGGATCAGGGCGGTGCTATAACCTGCTGAGCTATGCTCTTGTTGACGCTTGATGCGGTGGTGGAGATGAGCGGAATCGAACCGCTGACCCCCTGCTTGCAAGGCAGGTGCTCTCCCAGCTGAGCTACACCCCCATATCGTCAAGTGCCTATCAATAATAACATTTTTGGCGGTTTGTGTCAATTGTTTGCGGACTGTTTTTTCAATTATTTTGGATTTTTGGGTTTAAGGCGTTTACAAAATTTTGTTTGTATGTTACAATGTAAATACATTCGGTCGATTAACTCAGTTGGGAGAGTGTCTTCTTGACGTGGAGAAAGTCACAGGTTCGAGTCCTGTATCGACCACCATACAATGCCCAGTCGAACCCACAAGGGTTGGACTGAGCATTTTGTTTTGTCCGAATGTGCGTGGCGGCGTTTTTGCTTTATTTTAAGAAGAGTTTATGATAGCAGTGGTCATTGTCCTATTTTTGGGACATGGTATACTATATAATTTACATAAAGATAATTGAATTGCCCCCGAATATATGTTAAAATAAAAAAAAGGAGAACTTTATGAACGATACCGAACACATACAAAATGAATCTACAGACCGAGAAAACCTTAAGGAAAATCGCCAAAAGACATCTCCAAACCATGTAGATGTCCAAAAATATGAACAAGAGGCATTGCAGGGATTTGCGGAAGCAGAAACCAACCTCGGTTACTGTTACCTTAATGGCTACGGTGTGGAGCAGGATTATAAAAAAGCTGTAGAATGGTTTGAGAAGGCTGCCTTACAGGGATTTGCGCCAGCGGAATACCGCCTTGGTATCTGTTGCGCATTTGGCTATGGTGTGGAGCGGGATGATAAAAAAGCCGTAGAATGGTTTGAGAAGGCTGCCTTGCAGGGATTTGCGCCAGCAGAATATGACCTTGGTGGTTTTTACTATGAAGGAAACGGTGTGGAGCAGGATTATAAAAAAGCTGTAGAATGGTTTGAGAAGGCTGCCTTACAGGGATTGGCGAGAGCAGAATACAGCTTCGGTTGTTGTTACTTTGATGGCTATGGTGTGGAACAGGATTATAAAAAAGCCGTAGAATGGTTTGAGAAGTCTGCTTTACAGGAATTTGCGCCAGCAGAATACCTTCTAAGCCTTTGCTATTGTTATGGTTACGGTGTGGAACAAAACGATGAAAAATCTTTAGAGTTGTTGGAGAAAAGTGCGTCGCGGGGGTACGATGATGCAAAAGCAACATTGGAAGAAGTTAAAGAGGATGCGGACGAGGCTTTCGATGAAGCAAAAGAACTTTTGGAAGAAGCGGCATCGCTTGGACATGCAGTTGCAAAAAAACTATTGAAGGCGTTAGAAGAGGAATTAAGCGACAAATAAAGATTTCCTCAAACATTTGTAATATTAAGTTATTTTGCTATCATTGATGTGCAGGACAAACGACATGGAAAATCTTGAACCCAAAAAGTTACTCATTTTGCGCATATTGGAAATTTTGACGGAGTACTCTGACGCGGATCACAGACTGCATCAAAACGATGTCATCAGTTTGTTGCGCATTGTATACGGCATTGAGTGTGAGCGCAAGGCTGTGGCGCGCAATGTGGAATATCTTGTGCAAGCCGGCTACGACATCGTCAACGACAAAACCGGTATGTATCTCGCCGAAAAAAAGTTTGAAACAGGTGAATTGCGCCTGCTCATAGATTCTGTGCTTGCAAACCGTAATATTAGCAAACGTTATACCAAAGAGTTGATCGATAAACTGGCGTCGGAGGGTGGTAAATATTTCAAAAATTACGCCAAACACGTCGTAAACTTGGACGACTGGCGCAAAAACGATGGTCTTGACTATTTTTACAACATTGAGTTGTTATGTGAGGCGATCAAGACAAAACGCCAGGCGGAGTTTTTTTACGACAGTTATGACATCGATTTGCAAAAACATCATCGTTCGGCCGAAAAATATTGTGCGAGTTGTTACCAACTGTTGCTGAAAAACGGATTTTACTACGCAGCAGTGTGCTTTGTCAATCACGACAATCTTGCTTTTGTACGTGTAGACAGGCTGAGCGACATAGTCTTAACGTCGCAAATTGCGCGTCCGTTCGATTCGGTGCATGGTGGCGAAAGGGGATTGAATATCGGTCAACTCGTCAACACTTTGCCCTACTTGTACAGCGACGAACCTCAACATGTGGAGTTTGTCACCGCAAATGGCATACAACACATGATAGACTATGTGGTGGACTGGTTCGGTCGGGATGTGCAAGTAACGGAACTGCCGGACGGAAACCTCAAATTTTCTCTCACGGCAAGCCCGTGGGCAATGAAGTTTTGGTTGATGCAATTCGGCAAGCGAGTAAAAGTGTTGTCGCCACAGTCGCTGGTTGAAGATGTCAAGGCGGAAATAAGGCAAATGGCGAAGTTGTACAAATAAAAAGGACTCGCGGAAGAAAAATGTGCGATGAAATAGAAAATCTGAAAGCAATCGTCGAAAAGTTGCACGAGCTGAATTTCAAAGAGGGTATCGTCCTTCCCGACGGCGGCGGAAAGTTATATAATTTTGAACGCTTTTTGCAAAACAACGGTCATCAATATACGGGGACTTGTAGGGCATGTGCAAAGTGTAACGACTTACCCAAGACTCCTCGTGCACCCTATGTGTCGCACGGTAGCCATACTGTGGATTTTGTCGCGGCACATTTATATGACCGACGCAAAACTTTTACCGCCGGCGATAAAAAGTGTTACAACTACGTTTCAAAATGGTTCAGTGACGGCAACGTAGTCGCGCGCCCCGTCCTGTTCCTTTTGGAAAACCCCGCCGGCAACGATGGAAACGGTTATTGTGAACAAGAAGGGCTAATCCGTTCGCCCTCTGCCGATTGGTATTGGCTGGACAGGGGCTATGATGACAAAATTGAAGAATACGGCTTGCAGTTTATCAAACACGGAGAATACGGCAAAATGATATTTGCTGTAATAAACACCTTTCATCTTGCCAATGCCTATGCAACCAACACCGTCAAATGCGGCGTGTGCGATAGCAGTGGGCACTTTTTGACCACACACGATTATCCTAAGGGAACGGTTGTGGCGTGCCAGGAACAATGGTTGCGAGAGGAAATCTCGGCGCTATGTCAATACGATAAAAATCTGCTCGTTCTCGCCTTTGGAAACAACGCATACAAAAATTTCAAAAAAATTTTGCAAGAACAGGACGGCAAGCTTTGCTGTTTTGCGAGCGGTGAAAAAATACGAATAACGCTTGTCAAATTCCGTCATCCGAGCCACGCGCATGCGTATTGTAAAGAGCAAATCTACAACACAGTCAAGCTTGTTTTGAGCAGCGACTTACCGGACATTCCATATAGCAACGAATATCTGAACGGATATTCCTGGTGCATAGAATATGACTACGGTGGACCGGATCAAAGGACGGTTGAAAGGTCACTTGTTTTGAGAAGGCGTACAACAGGCAAGTACAAATCGCAATATTTGAGATACACACTCAATAGCGGTGCTTGCGACTATTGGCGAGGAACAAAAACAAACAATGCCGACGAAAAGGTGTTTGAAAACGCGACATTGAACGATCTCGGCAAAGGTGAATTCGATGCACTCGACGGCAAAACGGCTGATAAATTTCGTGAATTAGTTAGTGCGATAAAAGATAAACTTTGGTTTTGTGAGGAATTTTCGTAGACGTCCCTTTTTCGGTGCAAAACATTTGTTACAATATCCCTCGAGGAGTGATTCTTGGGGGATTTTTTATGTCTGATTTTGCTGAATTAAACACAAAAAGAAAGGTCATTGTGGTTATAGCGGGCATTGCGGCGTTTGCGGTGATATTTTTTGTTGTCTCGGCAATTGTGGGTGGCAACGAAAAGGTAGAACCGCTGACAGAACCGATATTTTCCGTGGATTACGATGCGTTGGGCTTTTATCCAACGGTAACGGTTCAAGTGCAGAATGTGACCGGCAGTACGATCACCGTACAAATGCGGTGTACAATTTATGCCATTGACGGAAGCGTCACTGACAACATTTCGTCCAATATAGTTCGACTTGCGCCCCACGAAAAGACCACCCTGATAGCTCGAAGCATCGTGGCTGTCGACGCGTCGGTCTACGCCTACAAGTGTGCGTCATTTGGCAACTTGCAGTATGTATACTACAAATATTGAGGATAGGGGGCATGGAAATTACGCAAATCACTTTGAAAAATGTGGGTAAAACAACGCAGTTTGAAACAACGCTTACAGGCGGCAGTAACATTCTTTCGGCGAACAAGGACGTTTTCAATGCGCTATGCTATTTTGCCCAATCGTGGACAAACAGATCGTGTGCCCGAGATTTTGTGCGGGGCTTTTCGGAGAAATCAGCGTTTGAATTGGAACTCATCGAAAACGAGCGCAAGTTTTCCGTTACATATTCAATGCACAAGGGGCAAATTGTCGCAATCGTTTGTCTGGACGGCACACAGTTACCCGGCGACAGCGCCGAACTGACGGAAGCTTTTTCCGAATACCTCTTTCCCCACGAAGTTGCGCAATATTCATTTTTTGATGGTGTTGGCTTTGCCGACTATGCGCAAGTGCAACAGAACAAGTATTTGCAAGCCACCATGGACGATGTGCGAGAGGTAGTGACTTTGCAAGGCAGGTTGCCCTCCGAGGAAGAGTTGCTCTGTTGCGACTCGCCGGAATCGCCGGGTGGCAAAAGCAGTTACGCTATGTACCGTTTTGTCAGGCAATATTTGCGGACGGCACAGCCGGTTGTATTGACAACGGTGAGTGGCAACGTGTTCTTTGACGGCACGCACTTTACCGCAAACGGCGGTGTTTTGGACTTGAACGAACCAATGGATCGTGCGTTGCTATCTCGAGCAGATGAGCAACTTGCGCAATTTTGCTTTGCCAATACCCTGTTCCGTGCCGAGTGGTGCGAACAAGGCTTTCGACACAACTTCCCCGTAGTGATGTGGGACTTAACTCGCCGACAAGCGCAAACGGTGCAAAACAATATGCACGATGTGCAACAGTTGATTTTTATCTCTGCGTCCGAGTAGGGCGGCGATTTTTCGTAGTTTATCACATTTCCATTTTTATTTATCAAGTGCACGCCCTGTTGTCAAATCGCCCTTTCGGGTTCGACATTGTTTGCGTTCGGTCCACCAAGCGCGGCAACGGCGCGTATTAGTTGCAACGGAAAGGAAGCACGGAGAGGTGCTTCCTTTTCCATTGCTGCCTTTTTGCTTGTTGCCGCGCGGTATCTCGTACAGGATGTCGAAATACTCCGCACTGCGTGCTTCGTGGCGTTCGTCGCTATGCTCCTCGGCTAAGGATGTAGCGCTCCACTACGTTTCGCTTATTCCGCTGACGTTTAGGCGAGTATTGTACTACCTCACGACCACACTTGACAAAAAAATTAAATAATGTAAAATTATTTTTATTGCCAAAATTCTGATAAACATTCTTGACAAATCCAAAGTTGGTTGTATAATGTAAAAGAAATAGAATGTATGTTCTATTTTAATACTTAAATATGGGAGATATAATGTTATCACGAGAAATTTACGTACAAGCAATCAAACTGTTCGACAACCAAAACGCAAGTCCATCAAGTTATGGCAGCAATGTCCAATGGGTGCAATGGATACACAGAGGTTTTGCTGCGGCAGTGACTAATGAGGAAAAGAAAACAAATATTTACGGAATTGTAGATTCAAGCGGCAAATTTCATTGCGGGAAATGTCTGAATTTGCACGAATGCTGTTTTGTGCAAAGTAATAGCTCCAAACCGCCATTACACAACAATTGCCACTGTTTTCTTGTCTTTGTCGAATGCCCTTATATTACGGTTTATATTTCTGATTCCAAAATGAGTGAATACGCATTTGACCCTAATAACAAAAATGGGAAAATGAAATTGTTTGAAAAATATGGGTATGATATAGCGGACAAAGATTATTTGATATCCGAGTTTACAAAACAAGCGCAAGCGGCGTATAAAAGCGGCAACTATGTGCTTTACAAACAAAATGAATACGGACAGCAAATAAACGTAACAACTAATTTACTTGATAAAAACACAGGAAAGTACATTGCCATTGTTGTTGGGTGGATGGTATTTCCCAACGGAAAAATTCAGTTGACTACGCCATTTGGAGGATATGCAAAACAATGAAACGATACGACATAGTAAAATTGATAAAACAAAACGAAATGTGCGTCGAAAAGAATATTGCCATTGGCGAAGAGGGTTTTATTTTTGATGTTGAAGAAACGGGCAATATTATTGTGTTTTTTCACGAAACATTAATGCACACATCTTTCGGCGATGATTACAAACATGATATCGTCAAAGTTCAACCGCAAAATTTGCAAATCGTAAAACCTTTTGATTCCGACGATACGGATATGTACGAGGGCAAAGTGCGCCCAATACAGGAATACGATATCGTGGAGTTAACCAAAGACAGAGCAGAGTATCTGCCTCAGGCGTAAAAAAGGGTGATCGCGGTTGGGTAAATCTCGATAATCGCAACGGTTTCAGATTGGTCATGTTCGAAGGAGAAAAGCAAAACATAGATGGAATTGACGTAACGACAGAAAACCCGGTTGGCATTTTGGAGGAAGATTTGATCGTTGTAAAACAAAATATACCCAACACTCTTGCATATCTGAAATCACGCCACCCCAAAAAGTGATATCTGACCCCTAAGTGCAATTTGGCAGAATAGGTGAAGTCACATACTGTGTTTTAAGGGCAAAAAACTCAACCCGTTTTTGACGCCGACAGTGACGGCGGAAGGCGTTGTGCGCAGTTTGACAATCTTTTCTCGCGCCGATTTCAAGTAAACAACTTGCTTTTCAGGTCGAAACTCATCAGTCCCTATCGATGACGACTGCATTATGGGTTTCGACAATCGTCGAAGTTTTCAAGCGAGCGCGCGACAAAAGCAAAGTATGTTTTGCAAAAAAGTTTTTTATGTAATTGACAAGCGACGGGCAAAATGATATACTGTAAACAACCGTGGGGGTATAGCTCAGTTGGTAGAGCGCTTGAATGGCATTCAAGAGGTCACGTGTTCGACTCACGCTATCTCCACCACAGCGGGCAACGCGCTTTTAGTTGCAACGGAAAGGGAACACTTGCGTGTTCCTTTTTCCATTGCGCCCATTTGGCGCGTGCCCTTGTTTAATTCCGATAGCGTGAGTACGAAATACGTAGCGCTCCGCTCCGCTTCGCTTACTTCCACTGCGTGGAAGACGACTCACGCTATCTCCACCAAATCAAAATAATCCGAACTCAACAAGGGTAGTCGTAGCCCGCGATTGGTTCGGATTTATTTTGTATCTCAAAGAATGAGTATAGAGATGAGCTACCGATAGCATTTCATCGGTAGCCCGTTTCTCGATATTCTTGGATTCCTATTCTGCTCTACATTTTGATATCCCATTTTTAAGTCGCCGCAACTGTTATGTTTTACAGAGTTGTCTGATATATCGTTTTTCTTTCAGCGAGATTTT
>CANQCN010000052.1 GCA_947589685.1 uncultured Clostridia bacterium | reverse complement strand
ACGCCGCGGAAGTCTCTGACTCTCGGCAGCGCGATGCTGACCAACTTGTCGAAGAACGAATACATACGTTCGCCCCTCAGAGTTACTTTTGCTCCTACCGCCATGCCCTTTCTCACTTTGAAGTTGGCTACCGACAGCTTGCTGTTGGTAACGAGGGGCTTTTGACCGGAAATGCTTTTGAGTTCCTCGACGGCGAGCTGGAAGGACTTGCTGTTGTCCTTGACGTCGCCCAGACCGGCGTTGATGACGATCTTTTCCAGACGGGGAACCTGGTTGATGTTTGTGTAGCCGAATTCCTTGATGAGCTGAGGAACGACTGTTTCTTTGTACAGATCTCTCAATCTGCACTCTACGGGAGCGTTAGCTGCCGCAGCTTCGGTTTTCTTCGTAGCCATCTTGTTCCTCCTTATTGTTCATCCGACTGAGTCTTTTGAGACTTTTTGGAAGCGGCTTTCGTTTTTGCCGCTCTTGTTTGCTTTTTCTCCGCGCGTGCGTCTATCACCGCGCCGCACTTGTGACAACTGCGAAGATATTTGCCGTTGTCGCCGAGTACGTGATTGACGCGGGTGGTTTGTCCGCACTTCGGGCAAACGAGCGCGACGTTGGACACGTCGATGGGACGGGGTTGCTCGAACTTGCCGCCCTGCTCTTGTGCTGAACGTGGTTTCCTGTGCTTGGTGACCAGATTGAGTCCTTCTACGACCACTTTGTGAGTTTTGGGGTTGACCACGATGACCTTGCCGCGCTTGCCGCAGCTGTCTACGCCGCCAACGATGACCTCAACGGTGTCACCGGACCTGATGTTCATACTTGCCATTGTATACCTCCTGATTACAGCACTTCCGGCGCGAGAGATACGATCTTCATAAAATCTTTTTCACGAAGCTCTCTTGCTACCGGCCCGAAAATACGGGTGCCTCTGGGTTGCTTTTGTTGATCGATGATAACTGCGGCGTTGTCGTCGAAACGAATGTGCGTTCCGTCCTTACGGTTGATGCCGAAGGCGCTTCTGACTATCACCGCCTTGACGACGTCGCCCTTTTTGACGACTCCGCCGGGGTTTGCGCTCTTGACGCTGGCGACGATGATGTCGCCGATATTGCCGAATTTACGCGAGGAGCCGCCGAGCACTTTGATGCACATAAGCTCTTTCGCGCCGCTGTTGTCGGCTGCTTTAAGTCTTGTTTGTACCTGAATCATTGCGCTCTCCTCCTACTTAGCCTTTTCGACGATTTCCAACAGGCGCCAATTCTTGTCCTTGGACAGCTTTCTCGTTTCCACGATACGGACGGTGTCTCCCACTCCGCATTCGTTGAGTTCGTCATGCGCCTTGTATTTCTTTGTCTTGGACACCGTCTTTTTGTAAAGAGGGTGTTTGTACTTGTTGATAACTTCGACGACGATCGTTTTGTCCATCTTGTCGGATACGACTACGCCGACTCTTTCTTTTCTGCTATTTCTTTCCATAGTTGTACCTCACTTACGCTCTGCCGGCTTGTTCTCTCTCGCGGAGAACCGTTTTTACTCTCGCTATGTCCTTTTTGACGCTGTTGAGTTGGAGCGGGTTGTTGAGCTGTCCCGTTGCGTGAGACAAACGCAGGTTGAACAGCTCCTTTTTGAGATCGGCGAGCTTTGCCACCAATTCTTCGTTGCTGAGTTCGCGAACATTACTTGCTTTCATCTGCATTCACCTCGTCTTCCTTTCTCACAAACTTGCACTTGACGGGAAGTTTGTGACTTGCCAGACGCAGAGCTTCGCGGGCGGTTTCTTCGGGAACGCCTGCCATTTCGAACATAACTCTGCCCGGCTTTACAACTGCCACCCAATATTCGGGAGAACCTTTACCGGAGCCCATGCGTGTTTCCGCGGGCTTCTTTGTGACGGGTTTGTGGGGGAAGATGTCCACCCAAACCTTGCCGCCACGCTTTACAAAACGCGTCATAGCGACACGCGCCGCCTCTATCTGATTGGAGGTGATCCAGCCGCACTCCAACGCTTGAAGACCGTACTCACCGTAAGCAACCTTGTTGCCCTTGTGAGCCTCGCCTTTCATTCTTCCGCGGAATTGACGGCGTCTTTTTACTCTTTTAGGCATTAACATTATTCAGCTACCTCCTTTTTGACGGTCTTTTTCTTTTTGGGAAGCACTTCTCCTTTGTACACCCACACCTTTACGCCTATGACGCCGAAGGTGGTACGAGCGATAGCGTAACCGTAGTCGATATCCGCTCTCAAAGTGTGAAGAGGAATGGATCCCTCGTGATATTGTTCGCAACGCGCGATCTCGGCTCCGTCCAGACGTCCGGACACCATCGTTTTGATACCCTTTGCGCCGCTGCGAGTGGCTCTACCCATGCATTGACGCATGGCTCTGCGGAAGGAAACGCGCTTTTCAAGCTGCGCCGCTACCGCTTCGGCAACGAGCTGAGCGTCCATATCGGGGCGCTTGATCTCGATGATGTTTACCGTGACGGCTTTGTCGCCGACGATCTTTTGAATCAACGCCTTGATCTCGTCTGCGCCCGCGCCCGCCTTGCCGATAAGCACGCCGGGACGTCCCGTGTGGATATCCACGACGACCTTACCCTCGCTTCTTTCTACGATTATTTTGCTTATGCCGGCTTGATAGTACTTCTTTTTGAGGGTGGTACGTATGACGTCGTCCTCTTTGATGTACTTGGCGAAATCCTTCTTGTCCGCGATCCACTTTGCGTTCCAATCCTGAATAATGCCTACTCTCAATCCGTGCGGATTAACTTTTTGTCCCATAACTTAGTCCTCCTTACGCTCTCTCGTCCAAAATCACCGTGATGTGACTTGTTCTTTTGAGGATACGATATCCTCTGCCGCGCGAAACGGGTTGCATTCTTTTCAGAGTGGGTCCCTGATCCGCAAAGCATTCCGCTACGTAAAGAGCGTCTTTGTTCATGCCGAGATTTACTTCGGCGTTGGCTGCTGCCGAGTTGAGGCATTTAAGCACGGGCTCGCAGGCTGCCTTGGGCGTTGTTTTCAAAATCGCAACGGCGTCCTTGTAATCGCGTCCGCGGATGAGATCCAGCACGACCATTACTTTGGAAGGAGAAATTCTGATGTACTTTGCTATCGCCTTGGGGCGCTTGTCTTTGTTTTGAGCGCGTACCAAAGCTTTTGCTTTACTTCTTGTAGCCATATTTCAACCTCCTACTTGGCGCCCGCGGTTTTGCTGCCCGCGTGTCCTCTGAAAGTTCTCGTGGGAGCAAATTCGCCCAACTTCAAACCTACCATATCCTCCGTGATGTACACGGGAACATGCTTTTTGCCGTCATGCACCGCTATGGTGTGTCCTACGAAATCGGGGAAGATCGTGGAACTTCTCGACCATGTTTTCAAAACTTTCTTTTCGCCTTTTGCGTTCATTTCTTGCACGCGTTTGAGAAGCGCGGGTTGAACGTAAGGTCCTTTTTTAATCGATCTACTCATTGTCTATCCTCCGATCAGTTGATACGTTTTACGATAAATTTGTTGGAAGCTTTCTTCTTCTTTCTCGTCTTGTGACCGAGCGCGGGCTTGCCCCAAGGCGTTACGGGACCGGGACGTCCCACGGGGCTCTTGCCTTCGCCGCCGCCGTGAGGGTGGTCGCAGGGGTTCATAACGCTGCCGCGAACGGTGGGTTTGACGCCCATATGACGTTTTTTGCCCGCTTTGCCGATGGACACGATCTCGTGGTCGAGGTTTCCGACCTGACCGATGGTCGCGTGGCATTTGAGCAAAATCAGTCTCATTTCGCCGCTGGGCATACGCAATGTTGCGTACTTGCCTTCCTTAGCCATCAGTTGAGCGAATATTCCCGCCGCGCGGGCGATTTGTCCGCCCTTGCCGGGGTTCATCTCGATGTTGTGAACAACGGTACCTACGGGGATGTTTTCGAGGGGCAGATTGTTGCCGACCTTGATGTCCGCCGTAGCGCCGGCTTCCACCGTGTCTCCCACGTTCAGTCCGACGGGGGCGAGGATATATCTCTTTTCGCCGTCGGCGTAATGCAGCAAGGCGATGTTCGCAGTGCGGTTGGGATCGTATTCGATCGCCGCGACCTTTGCGGGAACGGTCTTGTCGCGCTTGAAGTCGATGATACGGTACTTGATACGGTTGCCGCCGCCGATGTGACGAACGGTTATTTTACCCGTGGCGTTTCTGCCGCCGGTCTTTTTGCTTACCGCAAGAAGGCTCTTTTCCGGAGTGGTTTTCGTTATTTCCTCGTACGTCGAAACTGACATAAAACGGCGCGCGGGAGATGTGGGTTTATATTTTTTGATAGCCATGATCTTTATCCTCCGTCATCAGGACAGGCTGTTGAAGAACTCGATGGCTTTGCTGTCGGCGGTAAGGCGGATCGTAGCCTTTTTCCACGTCGGCGTGTAGCCTTGGGTTCTGCCCTGTCTTCTGAGCTTACCTTTTACGGTAGATGTGGTAACTTGTTGCACTTTTACGTCAAATATTTCTTCCACCGCGTTTTTGATCTGCACTTTGTTGGCGTCCTTGTGTACCTCGAAGGTGTAGATTTTTTGCGGAATGTTGGCGTAACTTTTTTCCGTCAAAACGGGTCGAATGAGAATGTCGTAGGAATTCATAGCGAATATGCCTCCTCAATCTGTTTGATCGCGTCCTTTGTAGCGATGACGTTGGTGTTTGCCACCAACTCGTACACGTTGCACAGGCTCGCTTCCGTAACGGTGAGCGTGGGAATGTTGGAACCGGCTCTCACCGCGTCCGTGCTGTCGCCCGATACGAGCAGCAACGTTTTTTTGTCGAAGTTGAAGCTTTTGAGGATCTCCGCCATAAGCTTGGTCTTGGGCGCGTCCAGCTTGATCTCGTCCACTACGACAAGTTCGTTGTTGGCAACCTTGTAGCTGATAGCGCTGCGGAAAGCCTGAGCCTTCATCTTTTTGTTGATCTTTTTGGAAAAGTCGCGCGGCTTGGGTGCGAACACGACGCCGCCCTTGGTCCATTGCGGAGCGCGGATGCTGCCTTGTCTTGCGCGTCCCGTGCCCTTTTGTCTCCAAGGCTTGATGCCGCCGCCGCGAACCTCAGTGCGGGTAAGCGCGGATTTGGTACCTTGACGCTGATTTGCCAGATACGTCACGACCGCCTGGTGAATGAGGGGTTCGTTGTAATCGCAACCGAACACCGCGTCGGCGAGGTCCATCGAACCCACTTCCGCAGCTTTTGTATTAAATACTTTTACTTGCATATTTCTTACTCCTTAGTCACCTTATTTCTTTACGGCGTTGCGAACGTAAACGATACCGTTCTTTGCACCGGGGACTGCGCCCTTTACGAGCAGCACTCCTCTCTCCTTGTCGACTTTTACTACCGAGAGATTCAAAACCGTCACTTGCTCCACGCCGTAGTGTCCGGGAAGATTTTTGCCAGGCATAACGCGCGAGGGACTGCTGATGGGACCCATAGAGCCCACTTCTCTGTGGACGGGACCCACGCCGTGGGTTTCTTTAAGTCTGTGTTGATTCCAACGTTTGATAACGCCGCTGAAACCGTGACCCTTGGTGATACCCGTAACGTCGACGAAGTCGCCTTCCGCAAACGTGTCGCACGTCACCTTTGCGCCGACGGCAAGAGACGAACCTTCGAGACGGAACTCGTGAAGATGTTTGACCGTCGCTTCGCTTGGTTTGAGGTGTCCGAGTTGGGGCTTGTTGAGCTTCTTTTCGGAAACCTCCTCAAAGCCCAGCTGGATAGCTTCGTAACCGTCGCGTTCCTTCGTTTTTACTTGCGTAACGGTGCAGGGACCGGCTTGAATTACCGTTACCGGAACCATCGTTCCGTCGCTGAGGAACACCTGCGTCATCCCCAACTTTTTGCCAATGATTGCTTTATTCATAGATAAAGTTCATCCTCCTTAGATTGTTTATTATTACAACTTGATTTTAACGTCGATGCCCGCGGGCAGATCCAACTTCGTAAGAGAGTCGATCGTTTTTGCGTTGGGGCTGTAAATGTCGATCAAGCGCTTGTAAGTTCTGAGTTCGAATTGTTCGCGCGCGTCCTTATATTTGTGCGTTGCGCGCAACACGGTCACTATCTCCTTTTCGGTGGGGAGAGGAATGGGACCGGAAACCTTACTGCCCATCTTCTGCGCGGCGTCCACTATCTTCGAGCAGGCGAGATCCACGAGGTTGTGATCGTAAGATTTGAGTTTGATTCTGATTCTTTGTGTTGCCATAGTTTTTTCTCCTTATTTTGTTTTATCGTCCGAACGTTTCAAGGCAACAACACCGCCGTGTGTTTCCTGCTGCGCCTTTTAATAAAGCAAACAAAGTTTGCCGTGACTGTATCTGCGCCGGTTTGATTTTCGAGGTCACCTGTCGCCTGATACTGCATTAAACGGGTTCGGTCGCAACGCTCTCGGCGTTGCTGGGTAGGCTGCAAGTTTTCTGTTTTCTCAGTAACCTTGCGCGTCAAGCCCCTATTCCGCAGCTTGTACATTTTAACATAAAAATCAATAGGCTGTCAAACAAAAAACACGCTGTTTGGGCACTTTTTTTGAAAAATTTTCGGGCAATTTCGCAAAAATCGTCCGAAAACCGCAAAAACGGTTCAGCCCTTTGCCGCCGCAAGCGAAGCCATGCGCTTTTCGTAGGGAGTGCATTTGTCTTTGAGGCGTATGCGTCGGTAGTTGTAAAAGTCGATGTATTCGTCGGCGAGCTTTGCCGCTTCGGCGAGAGTTTTCGGACGGCGGAGATACACGCACTCCGCCTTGAACGCGGAAAAGAAGCTTTCGGCGGGGGCGTTGTCGAGAGGGGTGGATTTGCGCGACATGCTGGGGCGCAATCCGCAATGTTTAAGCAGATTGCAGTAGCTTTGCGTCGTGTACTGAAAGCCTTGATCGGAGTGCAGCACCGCTCCCGAATCGGGGCAGTTGCGCACGGCGTTTTTGACCGTATCGAACACAAGACGCAGATCCTGCGTGACGGAATACTTGTACCCCACCACAAAGCCGTCGTACACATCCTTGATAACGGACAAAAACAACGTGCCTTCGGGAGTCAGCACATAGGAAATGTCCGTCGTCCACTTTTGGTTTACGGCGGTGGCGGAAAAGTCCTGCTTGTACACGTTGTCGTACTTGCGCAACGAATATTTGCTGCGGGCATAGGCAAATCGCCGTCGGATATGCGACAGCAGCTTGTACTTGCGCATAACGCGCAGCACCGCTTTGTGATTGACCACCCGACCCGTTTCCCTTTGGATAGCCAATTTTACGCGGCGGTATCCGTAAACGTAATTGCACCGCTGCTGTATGTCGAGGATTTGACTTCGCAAACGTTCGTCTCTGTCCTTGCGGCTGCGCAAATAGCCGTAATATCCGCTGCTGCTCACGCCCATTATCTTGCACATCGAAGAAACCGCATACGAGTTGCTAAGCAATGCGATAGTGGCAAACACTATCTTCTTTTGGCTTCTTCTTCCAATAGCAACTCGTTGAATTTTTTTAACAGCGCCACCTCCATTTCCAGACGTTTTATTTTTTCCGTCGGGTCGGAGTAATTCTTTTTGGGACGGCCGCGCACCTTTCCCGTTTGCTGCATAGGCACGCCGTACTGCTTGTACCACTTGCACCAATTCAGAATCTGCGTGTCGTTTATGCCGAATTCGCCCTCCAATTGCGAAAGCGACCAGCCTTTGTTGAGGTGAAGATCCACCACCGTCATGCGAAAATCTTTGTCGTAGTGACGCATTCCTGCTTTTCCTGCCATAATTTTCTCCTTTGTAAGACTTGCTTTGCGGCGAAAATAAGTTTTTTTCGCGGCGCGGCAATTGTATTGATAGCGTCTATTGTACACTGTTTTTACCTATTTGTGGCACATTTGGCGCTATTTTTGTATATGAATGCCACCCCTTTTTATTTTTTCTCCGCAAAATGGTATCACTGCATATTGATCTGCGCCCGCGAAAGCGAGGGAGAAATAAAAAGGGGGAGCCGCGCCGCCGCGCAACAGCTTGCA
>CANQCN010000051.1 GCA_947589685.1 uncultured Clostridia bacterium | reverse complement strand
AATATCCCTCTATCGTCGCCCGATGGGCGCCACTTTCCCCGTAACGGCTTGCCCGTGACGGGGAAAGTCTTTTTCGCGGAGACAAAGTTCATACAGTAACATTTAACCGTCCCCCTCAATTGTTAAAACAATTGCACAGCCCGAATGGAAACCAATTCGCTCGTCTAAAAAATGTCCCGACCTCAACTTTGCGGCATAGCCGCAAAACTTCACATTTGCCGCAAGGCAAATACTTCACTTCGGCGGCAGCCGAAACTTCACTGCGTAGCAACTTCACTTAACAGCCTTCCCCGTCATACGAAGTATTACGGGGAAGGGGGACCACCCCAATGGGGTCCCGCACGATTTGAGCTTGCGAAAATTGTGTGGGAGAGGACGACCCGCCTGTCAGCGGTACCGACCGCATTGTATGCGGTTGGTGCTGACTATGGCGTGGGAGGACGAGGTGGAAGAGGGGTTTAAGAAATCAATTCTTTTATTTTGGTATATGGTCGTTCGAGGACGAGGTGGAAGAGGGATATAAAAAGCAAATCCTATTTCACGCCGAACAACATCTGTCCGTAGGTGGGCAGCCGCCAAAACTGCGCGGGGATGAGCGTTTCCAGCCTATCCGCCGCCGTACGCAACCTGTCCATCGCGGGCGATACAGCGTCGCGACAGTAGTAGGCAATATCCGTCGTGTCGTCGAGCGTACTCAGCCTATCCAAGTGCGACCGAAGTCGTGCCGCGCGCGTTTCCACTGTTTTCAGCAGCTTGCCGAGCTTTTCCGCGCGATCGCTCGTTTGTTGATGATCGATACCGAGAGCGCTTTTGCCCTGCGCCGTTTGCACAAGCGTCGCTATGTACTCTTCCGCGCTTGAAAATATCTGTTTTCGGCACATTTCCAGCGCAACGTTTGCCTCTGCGCGCACCGTATTTATGTAGTTTTGCAGCATTATTTTTTGTCTTGCCGACACTTCTTTGTAGTTCATGATATTGTGTCGTGCAAGCACGTTTACGTTGTGCGCGTTGGTCAAAGCGATCGCCGCGTCTACGCAGTCGCAATTTTTAAGTCCGCGCAGTTTAGCCTCGCTTGCCCATTCGTCGGAGTAGTTGTTGCCGTTAAAAACAACGCGTCGGTGTTTTGCAAAGGTTTCCGCAACCAATTCGCCCGCGCATTTCATCGCGTTGGGCGCATGAGCGAGCTTGTCTGCAAACTGTCTCAGGCTTTCCGCGACGGCGACGTTGATCGCTGTGTTTACGTCCGCTACGGATGCGGACGAACCTACCGAACGAAATTCGAATTTGTTTCCCGTAAAGGCAAATGGCGACGTCCTGTTGCGGTCGGTGTTTTTGGCGACTGCGGGCAAAATATCCACCCCATATCGCCATTTTCCGTTGGTCGCAAGGCGAATTGCGCGTTCGGCAGACTGTCCCAAAAACACGGTAAGCACGCGCGGCGGGGCTTCGAAACCGCCCAAGCGGCAATCGTTTCCGCGCGAAGATATCGAGGCAAGCAACAGTTCGGGGTAGTCGTCTACGGCTTTGACTACGGCTGCCAGCATAAGCAAAAATCGCGCGTTTTGTCGCGGCGTAACTCCCGGTTCAAACAAGTTTTCGTTTTTGTCCGTCATCATCGACCAATTGTTGTGCTTGCCGCTGCCGTTCAGACGGTCGAATGGCTTTTCGTGCAGCAAGCAAGCGAGACCGTGTCTTTCAGCCGTTTGCTCCAACACTTCCATCGTCAATTGATCGCCGTCCGCGGCAAGATTTACCCGCGCGTAGCACGGGGCAAGCTCGTGTTGACGGGGAGCGACCTCGTTGTGTTCCGTCTTTACTATCACGCCCAGCTTCCACAGCTCTTTGTCCACGTCGCGCATAAAGGCAAGCACTTTGTCGTTTATCGGGCAAAAGTAGTGGTCGTCGAATTCCTGCCCCTTTGGCGCAGCCGCTCCGAACAGCGTCCTGCCTACGTACACCAGATCGGGGCGTTGGACAAACAGCGCTCTGTCTATCAAAAAGTACTCTTGTTCCGCGCCCGCCACGCCGTAAACGTGGTTTACCTTTTCTCCCAAGGCGTTCAGCACGCGCACGGCTTGTTCGTCCAACGCTGCGCAGCAAGGGCGTTTTTTTGTCCAGCACTTCGCCGCCCGCTCCGCAAAAGGTACACGGCACGTAAAGACAACCGTCCTTTACAAAGGGATAGCCCGTCACGTCCCACCGAGTCAGACCTCTTGCCTCGTAGATACAGCGCATTCCGCCGCTGGGAAAGCTGCTTGCGTCCCCTTCTCCCTTGGAAAGCTCCTTTCCGCGAAATTTAAGCGTCGCGTTGCGTTCGCCGTCGATACTGTACAGACAGTCGCGCTTGCCCGCAACGCAGTTGTTGAGCGGGCTGAACCGATGAGCGTAACGCACGGCTCCCTTTTTTACCGCCCATTGCAGCAATGCCTTTGCGTAGCAGTCGCGCGCCCATTGCGGCGCTTCGGACAGGTCGTTACGCGCTTTGACTACGGCTTTGTACGCGGATTTGGACATATACCTTTTCATCTTGGCTTCGTCGAAAACGCAATCGGCAAAAGCAACGTCGTATTTTTTGTGTTTCATAAGCTTTTCCTTATTTACAATATGATTTTTCCCGTCAAATTGCAACAAACTTGCTTTTTTAGCGACGTTAATTGCTTGACAATATTCGGCGCTGTCTGTATAATAGAAAGGCTGTGAGTGATTCGGCAAGGTATTTTAAGCTCTGTCTTGTCTAAACCGCATTCCACTGGCGGTAATCGCTCAACCGTGAACAGCAAACGATCTTAAAATTCAGGAGTATAACAATGATAAAAACCTACATGGCCAAAAAAGAGGCCGTTGAAAGAAAATGGTACGTCGTAGACGCCGCCGGCAAACCGCTCGGACGTGTGGCAAGCCAAGTTGCGGCGGTACTGCGCGGCAAAAACAAACCCACATACACCCCTCACGTGGATTGCGGCGATCATGTCATCGTCATCAACTGCGACCAAGCGGTGCTTACGGGCGACAAGCTTACAAAGAAAATGTACGTTCGCCGTTCGCCGAGACCCGGTCATCTCAAACAAACCCAATATGCCAAGCTGATGGCGGAGAGAAGCGATTTTGCAATGATGCACGCCGTAAAGGGCATGCTTCCTCACAACAGTCTCGGCAGAAAGATGCTCACAAAGCTCCGCGTTTACAAGGGAGCAGAACACAAGCACGAAGCGCAACATCCCGAAGTGTTGGTGATCGAGTAAGGAGGGTATGACAAATGGCTAAGGTAAAAGCAACCAAAAAGGTACAGTTTTGGGGAACGGGCAGAAGAAAGAAATCCATTGCCCGCGTACGTCTCATTCCGGGAGGCAGCGGCGCGATCACCATCAACGGACGCGACATCGACCAATATTTCGGTCTTGACACGTTGAAGTACATCGTTCGTCAACCGCTCAACGCCACGGAGACGATCTCCAAGTACGACGTCGTGGTAAACGTGTGCGGCGGCGGCTACACGGGACAGGCGGGCGCTATCCGCCACGGCATTTCCCGCGCGCTTGTTGTTGCAGGCGAGGACAAGGCTATCCTTAAAAAGAACGGCTTCCTCACTCGCGACCCTCGTATGAAGGAACGCAAGAAGTACGGCTTGAAGAAAGCCCGCAAAGCGCCTCAATTCAGCAAACGTTAACGTTTCGCAAAACGCCGTTTGTTTCGGTTTTGCGATTTGCTGCGTAAACCGAACTTCAATTTATTTCAAACAAAAAATCGATCTTTTTCGTTAAAGGTCGATTTTTTTATGTTTTTTTGCCGTTTGGCGCTTACGATCGTGAAAAATGCATATTTTAATAATATTATCCTCTTAATTTTGTCTTAAAACCGTTGACAAATCGCCACGGGGGGGGGTATCATTAGTGATATACGTATAAAAATGTTTATACAAAATAATCATAGGAGGAAATATGACAAAGACAAAACAGTGGAAATGGACGCTCATTGCGTTGTGCGCGGTGCTTGTGCTGGTACTTGCCACGCTTGGGCTGTCCGCAATAGTTCAAAATATTGTGTTTGCCGATGGCGCTATGGAGGGCACAACGGCAACATATACTTTGGAAAATGACGCAAGCCACCCTTGGATATACGAGCGCGCTACAAACACTTGGTACAACAACAGCGATAAGTCGTATGGAATGAAAAAAGTGTTTACCGTCAAAGTAAGTCAAGCCGGTGATGTTGTATTTGCATACAAGACGAATCTATACAACAGCAATTCCCAAGGTAAAACGCAATATGCTTTCAATCAGAACGACTTTTATGCGGTGGTTACGCGCAGTGGGGTTGCGAATACGATCATTGCCCGTCACGGCGAGACGATGAGCGATTTCGTCACAGTTAAGGTCACAGGATTAAGCGTCGGTGATACGATTGAGTTTACACACAAGTTGGCGGTAAGCAGCACATCCGACACGGACAGAGTATATATCAAAGGTCTCGCTGCGCCGGAGGCTACGCAAGTTACAGTCAAAACTTCTGTTGACGGCGAGGGCGGCACAATAAGATGCGGGGAGGGCACGCAAACCTCGTGGGAGAAAAAGCAAGACGACGGCACGCCCATTACCTTTACTGCCGAAGCAGAGGCAAGTTATGTTTTTGCATATTGGACTAAGGGCGATGAAATAGTGTCTTATGACGCACAATTGAACCTTGTACCCCTTGAAAGCGAAGAGTACAAGGCACATTTTGTTCCCGAAACGACGGCACAATTTAGTACGGACGGTTGGGAACAATCGCAAGCGGGCGGAACGGCATACAAGCTCTCAACGGAATCCGTTGCGAAAAAAATATCTACGCTTACCTACGAATTTGTGGGTGAGAAGTACTTGTACTTCGAAATAGCGCACAATCTTGGTGTAGTAAGCTCTAACTGCAACGATTTTTATACTACATTAAACGATGATAAAAATGCCGACGTGGGTGGAAAATTGCCGGAATTCGGTTCAAATAACAACAAAGAGACTTTTAGTCCGGAAGCTCCTGCTTTTGATAAAGGTTACATCCATGTGACGGGTGAGGGTTATCATCGTTTGACGTTTATATATGATCAATGTAAACCAAATAGCGGCGTTCCGTATTTTGTAGATACAAAGGATGATTATTTTGAAATAAGAAATTTTGAGGTAAGGGACAATCCAATAGAAACTACGGAAATTGTGCTGGAATACAATCAAAATTATGGCACGGTTTATATTGACGGCAAAGAAACCGCTCCCGGCACGGTGACGGTTCCCAAAAACGAAATAGTCTATTTTTCCGCTGTTACCGTGGCGTCTGTCACATCGAAGATAGATCCGCAACAGCAAGTGCCTGTTCGGTGGAACGGATTTTACACCGATTCGGAATCCGTTGAAAGTTATGCCAATTACCTTTATTCCGACGGAATGATTTGGCCTGATCCGAATAATTGCAACTTAACATTTGACGGAGAAGGCGCCGTTGGCAACAATGGTTTCAAAATGACGGGTAATGTAGTAAAAGCGGTAATGCAAGAGTACGCCGCGGCGCCTGCCGTTTCGTATATTATACAGCAAGACGGCGATATGGGTGAGGAAACTCCTGCCAAACTCGGCGAGAAAGTGACTTTGCAATATGGTCACGAATACAACATCAGCGTTTTAGTCAAGGATTATCCCGGTATTGACGCGAAATACACAATCAAAATTGACGGCGTCGCGCGCGACGATATTAACTTTGTCGATGAAGCAAGCAGAAAATATTTTTATCTGCCGAATGTTACTGCCGACACTCAGGTTACCGTTAGTTATCAGACGGAAGGCTATTTTGACAGCACGGAGTTTACAGTCAATTTTGCAATTGTCGAAACGGGCAGTATCGAGACAGGGGTACTTACTCCCAACGCCAAAGAGATTGTCGTAGAAAATGATGAGTATGTTCCGTGGGTATTTTCGGCAGCATATAGTTCTGAACAGGGAAATGCCTATATGGCAGGCAACAGCGGAGCTCTCGGCTATTACGGAAAAGCCACGTCTTCTTTGAAATTTACGGTGCAAGGTGAAGGACTTCTCTCTTTTGACTTCAAACTTTATCAAGGAAGTTTTTGGTTAGTGTTTACAGAGGGGCAGCCGTTTTCCACAACGCAAAGTATTCTAAGCGGATATTCGGAGAATCTTATTGACGACAATGCCGAAACCGTTTGGAAACCGTACGAAAATATAATCGCCAGAGGTGCTACATCTCCCAAAACAAAAGATCCATACAAGGATCAGTATATGTATTGGTTTGTGGGCACGAAATATGACGGCGGCAAAACAACGGAATTGCTCGATGACGGTTGGGCGAACGTGAGAATTCCCGTCGGTCACGCCGACCAAGCGACAGATATTTATGTAACATATTATCGTAGTTCGGATGGATATACCTATTCTGTTCCGTTTAAGGATATTAATCAAGCCGACTACGCATTGATACGTAATGCGGCATTCTACAAGGGACAAGGAAAAGTCAGCTTTGGCACTGACAACACCGACGGCGGCACGGTAAAAGCGACTTGTTCCGGGTCGGAATTGACATCCGGACAAGACGTTGCATTGGGAAGCAGAGTAACATTTACGGCGACAGCCAATGAAGGATTTCAATTCTACGGTTGGTTGAACGGAGCAGGAGAACTTGTTTCGCAAGAATCGGAAATAACGACGGCAATTACCGGTGAAATTTACTATAAAGCTGTTTTCGGACGTAGCAGTCAATACATCCTGCGTAACGGAGGCAAATATTATGACGATTTCGACACGGCGTTGAACGAGGCCGTAGAGGGCGACAAATTGTTTGCTTTGCAAGGTTTTACTATCGAACACTCGGTAACTATTCCCAAGGGCGTATCGGTTATTTTCCCCGTTGACGAATTTGGTAACTACAATATTACCGGTACAAAAACGACAGCGTCGCCCCGTGTTTCTTGGTCGAGTACCGAATTGGAGCAGAAATACAAAAAATTCACGTTGACTATCAACGCCGATGCTACGTTGACTATCAAAGGCAGTTTGTGTTTGGGAGCCATATTGCATTATCCCGATCAATGCGCACAAGGGTTCACTTCCGGCGATTATCATCAAATCGATTTGAGCGGTAAAATAGTGGTAGAACAAGACGGAACATTTGATGTGTGCGGCCGTGTTATCGGAACAGGCAGCATAACCGTCAACAAGGGCGGCAAGCTTATCCAACCGTTTATGATTTTGGATTACAGCGGCGGTACCAACACGCAAGCGATGTTTAACGCAGGAGTTACACCTTTCAAAATGTACTCAATGGTCAACATTCAATGTGCGGGCGGTTTTACGATCAACTACGGAGGAACTTTGTATGGTCACGCGAGCTTGTTTTTCTGGGGTGGCGTTACAACAATAGAGCAACCGTTTGTGACCTATGACGGTGCTATTGGCGATGAAGAAACAGCTTTGATTATATTGAAGGACAAAGCTTCCGCTAAGTTTGTTTATGATGACGAGCATGCTCGTCCCGTAATGGATGGCACTCACAACCCACAAGACGTTGGTAAAACTACTGTCACGATCACCGGCGGCGCAACTGCGGGTTATATGTCCTTCCCCTTGGGTATCAACACGAGCGCGGTTTACTTCTCTTTGCCGTATAACTTCGAAATGAATCTGGAAAGCGGTGATTATGCGATCGCATATCCGTACAAGCTTATGCCGGGTGCCGTTCTGAATGTTAAAAACGGCGCCAACCTGACTGTCAAGAGCGGTGCCGGACTGCATGTTTATGACAGTTTCGCAGGACCCAACGTTACTCGTCGTGCTTATCCGAGTGCCGAGCAACTTGGCACAGCCGACTACAACACTTACGCAAGTCTTGTTGTCGACGGTAAACTTGTAATAGAAAATAACGCCGAATTTTTGGGCACGGTGCAAACCAATGGAACGGGCACAATAGAAATCGGGAGCAATGTAACACTGAAACAGAAATTGTTCGACGGAGCATTGACGCAATACTCCTGCAACTACACCGAATACACATTGGTTGCGCATGTTTGGGATTCTGCACACAACACAATGGCAGAATTGAAAGCGAGTTGCACGTACAGTGGCGTTGTCTACACAGGTCAAGAGAACAGTGGCTTTACGTTGCCGGGAATTTCGTTCCGCTATGAAACGAATACGGCAGGCACTAATGGCGATCATGGCGCAAGTCACACGCTCGGAGAGAAAACGACAGCTCCTGCAAGCGGCTTAATTGGTTCTTGGGCGGTAGTCCACGACGAGCAACATCACGTATACGATTGGACGCCTGCCGAAACGGACTCGAAGCCCACTGCGGAAAACAAGCGCACGACGCTTGACCGTCAATGCACGGAGTTGGGTTGCACCCAGCATACCTCCAAGGAATTGTTGTATGTCCCCGACTCTCT
>CANQCN010000050.1 GCA_947589685.1 uncultured Clostridia bacterium | reverse complement strand
TAGACGGCAACGGACTTACCGCAAGCGTAAAGAGCGAACACGTCAAGGACGTACTGACCCTTACGGACGCAGAGCTTGCCGCACAGGTAGACAATATGAAGCTAAGCATAACGGTATCCGACACTCATCTGACCTCTCTGACGATAACCTACGACAGCGGTGAAAGCGACGTAACTATAACCCTCGCCTACACCTACACGGAATAAAGCGTACCAAACCGCCGAATACGAAAGACTCCCCTGAAAATAGGGGAGTTTTCGTTTGAAGGAGTATATTTTTTGCAGTCCTCCTCATACTACGAGTACAACTAACAAGGAGGAAAAGCAATTTGAAGAAGACTTTCAACGTTTTTTCGGTTATTGCGCTCATTTTGACGATAATAGGCGCACTCAACTGGCTTGCGATAGGTATTTTCAGCTTCAACGTAGTTAACTGGATAACCTTCGGCATGGCGTGGCTGGAAAGATTGTTGTACATCTTGGTAGGTATTGCGGGCGTTTATATGATCGTCTGGCTGTGCGTTTCTCGTTTCAACATGGTAGAAAAAGACACAGATTACGGCTACAAGTACAACGAACACCGTCACAACGGCACCGTAAGCAACAACAATTAGTTGTACAGACGGTATATGTCCGTCGGCAGCCGCCTCCAAACCGCACGTGAGTTTGGAGGCGGTTGTTTTGTCGTCAGAGGATCATTCCGCCCGGATAGAACAGCGCCATATCTATCGGCGCGTTTTGTCCGGGAAAAAAGTCTTGTTCCCAAAACATATTTTTGCGGCGGCAAACCATGCCGTCATCCCAACCGGGAGCGGTTTTCCCCGCGGCGGTGAGTTTTGTATTTTGCGTCATAGGGGCTATCTCCCCACGCTTGTATTGTCGTGTTTGCGGTCGCGCAGCTCTTCTATGGGGTGTTCCGCCGTTTCGAAGCGATAGTCGCGGCGATTGTCCGCGATATATTTGCTTATCACGTTGTGGCTTGCGACGTCGCTGTCCTTCACGTTGACCGTGTGTTGATAGTCGAAGAATTTTGCGTCGGACGGCAGCTCCGCAACTTCCGCGTAGTCCTCTCCGCGCGCCGTGACGTTTACCGTCGAGGCAAGCACGTTGCGAACGTATTCGACGTTGGAGTGGAAGCTCAGCAAGTCGGGAAATTCCCCTTTGGGTATCACCTGCTGCCAGGTTTTGTTGTCATATTTTTGCAGCAGTTCCGCCGCCTTGTGCAGGTGCGCCAGCTCGTCGTTGAAGTGCTGTTCCCAAATATCCTTTATATGCTCCTCCGTTTCGTCCTGCATCAAAGAGAAATACAAGTAGCACTCGGTGTATTCGTGCATAAGCAATTCTTCGCACCAGCTGCAAGAGGTGTCCTTCAACCCGCCGTACAGAGATACGTGCTGTTCTTCTATCATACCAATCTCGGTGTACAGCTCCCGTCCGAGTTTGTTTTGATAAAACGCCGCCTGATTCATATAATAATTCATTGTCTGTTGTTCCGCGGCGGTAAGAATATTTACGTCCAGCTTGGTGAGGCTGTTTGCTTGTTTGAAATTGACGTACCGTTTGATGTCGTCCGTCGGGTAGCGATGTTCGGCTATCGTGGGACGTCCCGGCATAAGCTCGGTGTAGCCGCCCACAAGCTTTTCCGCGTATATGCCCTTGTCCATTTCCAGCAGATCGGCGTAGCGGTACAAGTGGTCGAAGTCTTCGAGAAGGGCAAAATCCATCGCTTGCTTTACGTACTTGTTGCTTTCGCGCTCGGCGAATATCGCTGTGAGGTCCACGGCGAGCTGCTCGTAAGCGATGGTGTGTTCGAGAATACCTTCGCCTATCGGTTTGAGAGCGGCAATGCGTTTTTGCTGTTGCTGTTCTTTGCGGCGCAGCGTAGCCAATTCGCGTCTCAGCTCGTTGTCTTGGCAGTGACGGTGAAATTGATGACTGAACCAAACCGCCTCGTATTCGGCGCCGTTGGCGAGTATGACGCGCACCTTGGTGTAGGGATCGACGTCGAATTTGTTGTACGGTTTCGGCGCAAGTTCTTTCCAATTGTAAAAGTCGTCATTTGTTACGATGGGCTTTTCGTTAAAGGGATTGAGATTCATAGTTTTGCTCCTTGGATTTTTTTTAATTGTATCCGTTAGAAGCGGTGTTTATACTTTGAGGACGATATAGTATTATTTGTAAAATAGTTGTTTGCTACTATTTGTGAAATAATCCGTCGTCCGCCCTTTTTTGCCTCGCTCATTTTACCGTTCGGAGGTGATTTTACGCCTTTTCGGCACATAAAATACCCTTGTAGAAACGGCTTGTCCGTTTCATAGAAATTGTGAAACAGGTTGTCCACTACGTCAGGCATAATTGTGGATAACTTTGTGGATAAGTGCATAACTTGCCCTTTTTGACGGCAAAAAAACGCGATTTTTGGCAAAATTCAACGATTTTATCCCGATTTTTCCGTGAAATCATTGTTTTTGCGCAGGGTGGCAAAAGTGAGGAGAGTGTATATATGTTCGTCGTTTGGAAGAGTAAAAGGCTGATCGCCGCTTTGGCGGTGCTGATAGTGTTGCAAGCGGTCCTCGCGGGCTTTTTGATAGCAAGCAATCTGCCCGCGAAAAAAGCCACTTTGATAGATTTTACGGTCGTTATCGATGCGGGACACGGCGGTATCGACGGCGGCGTAGTGGGAGTGGACGGCGTCAAGGAGTCCGCGTTGAATCTCGCCTATTCCAAAACGCTGGGCGAAATTTTCGAGCGGGCGGGTTTCAACGTGGTGTACACGCGCAAAAACGAGGGCGGACTTTACGGGCTTGCCACAAACGGCTTCAAACTGCGCGATATGAAGGAACGCAAAAGGATAATCGAAGAGGCGCAGCCCGATCTTATGATAAGCGTCCATATGAACAAGTTCAGCGCATCCTACCGCAGCGGACCGCAGGTGTTTTACCAGCAGGGAGAGGAAAGCGGCAGATCGCTTGCGGAAAATTTGCAGCGCGTATTCAACGATTTGACGGGCAAGACGCGCGAGGCAATTGCGGGCGACTACTATGTCTGCCGCGAAACAAGCTGTCCCGCGGTGATCGTGGAGTGCGGCTTTTTGTCCAATCCCGACGAGTGCGCCGCGCTGCAAACGGATGAGTATCGCGAGCAGATATGCAATCTGATATTCGGCGGCGTAATGCTGTATCTTTACGAAGGATAAAAAAATTGCTCAAAACTGTTGCGGCAAGTTGAAGTTAGCGGTATAATTTAATCGATTTACCAAGGAGATAAGATAATGTTCGGAAGAAAAGACGATCCCGAAGAAAAACCCGCACGTCGCGGCGGCGGATTTTTGGGCTTTTTGGCATTTTTGGTGACGATATTTGCTGCGGTGCTGTATCTCATCGCGTTGATACTCGATTTTATCAACGTAAGCATACCTACCGTTATCGACACTATGCGTTCGGTCGCCTCGATGATAACAATGTGCATTGTGGGCATGTTGGGCTGGAAATTCGTTCGCAACCGCGCGGCGTGGTGCAAGGCGCTGTATATATTGCTGATACTGATCGTAGTGGTGTGCGTTGTCACGCCCATCGTTTTGGACATTGTCCGCAAATAAAGCCGTGATAGCCAAAGTTACGGGCTATCTGGATAGCCTTGGGATAAGTTACGAGCTTATCCGACATCCCGCCGTCGTCACCACGGAAGAATCCCGACAGATCATATATATCGAAGGCTGTATGTCTTGCAAAAGCCTCTATGTAAAGGACAAAAAGAGCGACAACTATTATATGATAGTGTTGCCCTTCGACAAAAGGGCGGAAATGCGCGGGCTTGCAAGCTACGTCGGCTGCGCCAAATTCGAATTTGCCACTGAGGACAAGCTTTTCGAAGATCTCGGCGTACATCGCGGAAGCGTCAGTCCGTTCGCTTTTCTCAACGAGGTCGGGTCGTATCGCGCGCCTTTGCTCATCGACAAAGAGGTATGGAACGCCTCCAAGGTGAAATTTCACCCTTGCGACAACACTGCGACCGTGATAGTAAGCGGTGAGGATCTGCGCAAATTTTTGGACAGCATCAACAAGCGCGTGATAGTGGTGAACTGAAATTTTTTTGACAGTTTGTCGACGAGCGGCATATAATTACTTTGTACGTACTCAAAAACAACAAACCGTTGCAAAATATCGATGTTATTTCGATTTTTCTCTTGACATTGATATCGGACAGTAATATAATATAGTCAAATAAAAAAAAGGAGATATTTACGATGAAAGAATTTATTAAAACCGTCAACGGTTGGCCCCTTATTGTAAAGCTTTTGCTCTGCATCCCTCTTGTAGAGATTTTCTACGGAATTTGCAGAATCATCAATCAAGCGGCAAGCAAAAATTGGTTGTTGCTTATTGTCGCGATCCTGACCGTAATCCCCGGCGCTACTTTTATGTGGTTGTTGGACTTGATCCGGGTCCTTGCGACCGGTCACGCTTGCTTGTTGGGCTAAGATAAATTCACATTCAAAAACTCCGCGTTGTTTCGCGGAGTTTTTTTATCGTCATATAGGTTTTGTTTAATGTAAGCAAATTCCAACAACGCCTTTCAGCCTTGCAGACCTTCCGCCTGCCGCTTCATATTTTCTATCACCACGTCGTACACTTCGCCGAGCGTTGCGCAGTACTCCAACACCTTCCAGGGCGTGTTTGTGTGAAAGTGCAGCTTGATCAGCTCGTCGTCGCCTACCACCAGCAAGCAATCGCCTTCTATATGTGCGTTGATGTAATCGATGATCTTTTGATCGGACAAATTTTTGCCTTCCAACAGCAGTTGCGTATCGTAAATGTATTCCATTTTGTTTCTCCTTTTATTGGGATGATACCATTGTAACGCCCTAAGGAAAATTTGTCAATCTATGTACTGCCGTATCTTGTCCAACGCCTTGCTTTCTATGCGCGAGATATAGCTGCGGCTTATACCCAATTCGCGCGCCGTTTGCAGTTGCGTCATCGGCGTGGTGCCCTCTATCAATCCGTAGCGCATCAAGATGATCTTTTGTTCGCGCGGACTCAGATGCTCGTTGATTATGTTCAGCAGATTTTGTCTTAGTATGGACGTCTCCGCCTGATGAAAAACGCTGTCCTCTTTGATAGCCAACACGTCCATTAGCGTGTATTCGTTGCCGTCGTTGTCCACGCCCAGGGTGCTGTTAAGATACACCGTGTTTTGATAGCGTTTGTTGGCGCGCAGCGTCATCAATATTTCGTTTTCTATGCAGCGCGCAAGATATGTCGCAAGGGTGGTCCCTTTCTCCGTCGAGTAGCTTTCCACGCCCTTTATCAACCCTATCGAGCCTATGCTTATCAAGTCGTCCAGATCGTTTTTGCCATACTTTTTTGCTATGTGCGCCACCAGCCGCATATTGTGGGTTATCAGCTTATCGCGGGCGGCGCGGCTGCCCGCTTGCATGCGTTTGAGGCAGTCCGCCTCCTCTTCGGGCGAAAGGGGCTGCGGATAGCTGTTGTTGCTGAAATATCCTGTAAAGAAAAACAATCGTTTGAGAAATTGCAGCATTGCCGAAAACATCATTTTTTCTCCTTGGGTCTATTGTACGCAAGGGCGTTGCGCAATATATGCAAGAGCTTGTTCACTTTTATTTTGCTTGTCAAAAAAATACAAATAAGCTACAATAAAAGAACAATGTACTGTGATCTTTGTCCGAGAAATTGCAATGCGGATCGCTCCGCGCAAAAAGGCGTATGTCGCACAAGGGGCGTTATGCTTTCGCGCGTGGCGCGCCACGATTGGGAAGAGCCCTGCCTTTCGGGCGCCAAGGGCAGCGGGGCGATATTTTTCGCCGGGTGCAATCTGCATTGCCGATTTTGTCAAAACTACGACGTGTCCGTCTTGCCGCACGGAGAGGAGGTGTCGGCGCGTCGTCTTGCGGACGTTTTTCTGTATGTAAGGGATATGGGTGTGGCAAATATCAATTTGGTCACGCCCACTCACTGCGCAGACGAGATCGCGCGCGCGTTGGAGTTGGCAAAACCCCGTCTCGGTATCCCCGTTGTGTACAATACGGGTTCTTACGAAAAAACTGACAGTCTTAAAAATTTGGACGGGCTGGTGGATGTTTATCTGCCCGATCTGAAATTTTGCGACGGCGAAGTCGCCGCTTTGCTTGCCAACGCGCCCGATTACTTTGCGGTGGCAACTGCGGCTATCGCGGAAATGAGACGCCAACAGCCTCGCGATGCGTTCGACGCGGACGGATATATCACAAACGGAGTGATAGTGCGTCATCTGGTTTTGCCGTCCTTTGTGGAGGATACCAAACGCATATTGGATTGGTTGGCGCATTTTGACCGAGATATTTACGTCAGCTTGATGTCGCAGTACTTTGCGGCGCGCGTTGACGGCAAGGTGCCCGCGCTCAACCGCAGACTGTTCAGGCACGAATACAAGGCGGCGTGCGATTACTTTTTCAACGTGGGCTTGCACAACGGATTTTTTCAAGAGCTGTCCTCGGCGACAAAAGATTACCTGCCGCAGTTCGACGACGGAGAGATGCGTTCCGTGTTGCGGCAGATACCGCGCGTTTTCGGTGAATAAATGAAACACAATTCTCGACAAACAAACAAAATAAGTCTGTGGACGCTGTTTTGGACATTTTTCAAAACGGGTCTGTTCACTTTCGGCGGCGGCTATGCCATGATCTCTCTTTTGGACGAGGAGCTTGTCTCCAAAAAGAAGTGGATAACCTCGCAGGATATGTTGGATATGTTGGTGATAGCCGAATCCACTCCCGGCGTGATCGCCGTCAACACGGCGACGGGCGTGGGCTTTCGTCTGCGCGGCGTGGCGGGAGCTATCGTAGCGACAGCGGGGGTCGTGCTTCCGTCGTTTGTAATAATCACCGCATTGTCCTTTTTCATTCAGGCGTTTGAAAACAACACCTGGTACAAAGCCGCGTTTACGGGCGTACAAGCGTGCGTCACGGTGCTGGTGATCAACGCCTTTGTAAAGATGTTTCGCCAATTGGAGCGCGGTTGGTTCAGCGCGCTGCTTGTTGCGGGAGCTTTCATCGTGGCGCTGTTTACCGATTTCAACGTAATTTTTTTGATAATTATCGGCGGCGTTTTGGGCATTGCGTATTCGTTTGCAGCGGACGCCGTCGCCAAGCGCAAAAATAAGGCATTGCCGCTTAAAGACTCCGAAAGACTTGACGATTCGTCGGACGAACAACGTTCGGAACACGATCCCGAAAACGACGGAGGCGACAAATGATCTATCTCGTGTTGTTTTGGGAGTATTTCAAGGTTGGGCTGTTCACCATCGGCGGCGGATACGCAATGCTGCCGCTGGTTACGCAGATAATTACCAAACGCGGCTGGATGACGGAGCAGCAACTCATTCAGTTTATCGGTATAGCCGAGTCCACGCCCGGTCCGTTTGCCATCAATCTCGCAACGTTTGTGGGCAACACGGTGGGCAGCGCAACAAAGTTGGGCGTATTCGGGGGCATTTTGGGCTCGCTGACGGCGACTGTCGCGGTGATATTGCCGTCGATCGTCATCATTATCGTCGTCACGTTGCTGTACGACAAGTTTCGTACAAACAAGTATGTGCAGGGCTTGCTCAAAGGTATCAAGCCCGTCGTGGTGGGGTTGATACTTTCTTCGGTATTTACGGTGGCGGCAAACGTGGTGCTGCCCGACCTCGATTTCAAAAACATCGCAGCCGACGGCGCAAACACATTCAATTGGATCTCGCTTATTTTGATAATCGCCTTTATACCGCTGTCGCAGCTGCGAATAAAGGGCAAAAAGCTCCACCCGATTTGCATGATACTTGTTTCGGCGGTTATGGGTATTTTGCTGTTCGGCGTTTTCAATTTGCAAAGCTGAAACAAGTCCGCAACAAAGTCGGCGCATTATTTTTACGCAATTGTGTTGCAAATTTTTGGGATATGTGCTACAATATAAACGATGCAATAAAAGTGTCCGCCTTTTGTCGGATAATAAGCACAAACGAAAACAGGAGTACGTTATGGAATTTAAGGATAAGGTAAAGACGGTTCGTAAAAAGCTTTATTTGAGCCAGGAAATGATGGCAAAAGAACTCGGTGTGGCTTTCGCAACGGTCAATCGTTGGGAGTCCGGTCGTTGCAAACCCAATTACGGCGCGCAAAAAGCTTTTGCCGAATTTTGCAAAGCGCACAACATTGACGTAGACACGTTGGAAGAGCGTATCTACTGATAAAGCGCAACCTAAATCCAAAAACATTTTCGATCCTACACATGCCGTGCATGCACGGCAGTGTGGTTGGAAATCGATGATGCAAAACGATCGTTGACGGATCGTCTGTTATATTTATTTGTTTTTTTGGAGGCATAGCTCAGTCGGTTAGAGCGCTCGCTTCACATGCGAGAGGTCGTAGGTTCGAGTCCTACT
>CANQCN010000049.1 GCA_947589685.1 uncultured Clostridia bacterium | reverse complement strand
GATAAACAATATCAAAAAAATTTGCAGGGACCGCTTGCAAGCGGTTTTCCGTTTCCCGAAACGGAAAACACGTCGGTCAAAAGAAAGAGAAAGAGGAAAACAACGTAGCGATACGAAGAAAGCGGAAGTGAAAAAATCGACCTTTTCCGTTTCCCGAAACGGAAAACACGTCGGTCAAAAGAAAGAGAAAGAGGAAAACAACGTAGCGATACGAAGAAAGCGGAAGTGAAAAAATCGACCTTTTCCGTTTCCCGAAACGGAAAACACGTCGGTCAAAAGACAAACAAGGTGTACAAAACCGTGCATTACGAACATTTCGGTTCGTTGCAATAAAAAAATTATGGAGGAAAATATGAAAAGGAGAATCATCATTGCCGTCTCGGTCGTTGTGATGTTGGCGTGCGTGTTTGTTCTTGCCGCCTGCGGCGAACACACGGTCACGCTGGACTACGGCTACGACAACAAGACGGAAAAATTCAGCGTCGGCGACGGCGAGGCGTTTACATTGCCCTCTCCCACGCGCGACGGCTACACATTTGACGGTTGGACAAGCGGCGGCGAAGCCGTTTCGGGCAAGCCGACCATCACGGACGACGTAACGTTCACGGCTTCCTGGACGAAGGCTTCCGACGTTGCTCAGCCCGTAGAGGTCACGTTCACCGTGCCAAGCGGTTCAACTGCTCCCGCGGCGCAATCGGTGTTGCCCGGCGAAGAAGTAACTCTTCCCGCCGCTCCGCAGGTATCGGGCAAGCAATTTGCCGGTTGGACTTGCGACGGCAAGCTGTATCAAGCGGGGGAAAAGGTCGCCGTGCAAGCCGCGATGACCTTTGACGCCACCTACAAAACGGAAGTGGCAGTGCGTTACGTTGTGTCAATGCCCCACGTCACCGCACCCGAAGCCGAAACCAAGCTCGGCGGCGACATGCTCACCCTGCCCGACGCGCCCCAAGTAGAGGGCTATGCGTTCAAGGGTTGGACGCTCAACGGCGACGACAAGCTCTATCAAGCGGGCGAACAGGTCGCTGTCAGCGGCACCGTTATGACGTTTGAGGCGGAGTATCGCGCGGTAGTCACGTTGTCCTTTGTCACCAGACGTATCAAGACGGAGTCCTTCCAAGCGGAAGTGGGCGCCGACTTCACCATACCCGAAGGTTCGCAGTTTGTGGATCACCTCTTCAAGGGTTGGTCCTCGTCGGACAGCGACGAGCTTGTCCTCGGCGGCGCCGTCATCAAGGTCCCCGACCACGACGTAACCTACTCGTCTGTGTATGTGGAGGCGGTAGACGTAACTTTCTATGACGAAAAAGGTCAAATAATCGCCGTTCAGACGATAGAAAAAGGCACCGACGCAACGATTCCCGACTACACTTATCCCGCTCAGCTCGAAGGTCAATGGTGGACGACCTATATGGGCTTGTCGTCCGACGGCAAAGCCCTAATGGAGGACACGGAAATCAAACCCGTTTACGAGATCATTCCGAGCGACGAGTCGTTTTTCTGCTTCGAAGAGGACTCCGACGGCAACTACCTGGTAGCTTTTGCAAAGTACAAAGAAGGTATGAACGACGCCGATATTACGGAATTGATCCTGCCTGCGGAATATCAAGGCAAGCCCGTCGTAGGTATTTACGGCACGGCGACATCGTTAGGCACAACGGCGACCAATGCCAACAGCAAAAAAGGCGGCTTTGCGCTCAGCACCAAGTTGGAGCGCGTGTTCATCCCTGCAAGCTACACTTCTTTGTGTAACAACGCTTTCAACTTTGACGTGGCGTTGAAAGAAGTGGCGTTCGGCGAGGGCATTGCGTTGGATAAGATCCCCGTCGGCGCATTTGGATATTGCTCTGCGCTTAGTACTATCATTATTCCCGATTCCGTAACGACGATAGACAAGTCGGCATTCTGCAATTCCGGTCTTACGCAGATAGTGATTCCCGGCAATGTCGCCAACATCAACGAAAAGGCATTCAACGGCTGCGGCAAATTGTCCTCGGTCACCTTTGAGGAGAGCGACGTCGATCTGACCTTCGGCAATTATGCTTTCGGCATGCTTAAACCCTCGAAAACTGTGCCGTATGAAAGCGCTCTCACGAGTTTCACCTTCCCCGCGCGCACCGTCAAGATCGGTCAGTACGTATTGCAATGCTGCATGTCTCTCAAAGAGTTGAAGTTCGAGGCACCCAAGGGCGAACCCAAGGCTTTGACGATAGATCAATATGCATTTGCGGGTAATAGGCAACAAACTAAACTCACACCTCAGAAAGGAACAGAGTCAGCATATCCATATAGTTCTGAACTTAAAAGTATCTCCATTCCTGCACGTACAGTTAGTATTGGTCAAGAAGCATTTGCCAATCAAGTATTTATAGAGGAACTAATTTTTGAAGAAGGTATGTCTCTTAAAACACTTGGTGACCGTGTTTGTTTCGGAATGGTATCGTTACAATCTCTTAGCATATCAAATATAAAAACAATTAGCACGGCCGCATTCGGTGTTCCGACGGGTACTGTTGGAATAGATTACCATACAAAAGAAAGCCCCGTAGATACGCTTACAACAGAACCCAATAAGGCATCTCTCACCAAAGTGATTATTGGACAAGGTGTTGATACGATCAATGCAAACGCTTTTTATGGTCAACACAATATAGGAGAACTTTCGTTGGATGATGGTATAACAGTGATAAACAATACGGCATTTAACATTGGCACCTTGACCAATACGGCATTGACAAGTTTGATATTACCTAAGAGCCTTACCAAGTTTGGTACTGCTACTGCTTCTCCTTTCGGAGGAAATTGGGAGGGTCTCACATCTATATTGTTTGATTGCCCCAACTTGTCAACAGTCGGTGGCCTTGGAAGCAGTTATAATGGAGATGTTGATCTTGTCATTACATTCAAGAATATTGCTACCAAATGTACGCTTGGTAATTCCTTTAACAGTACGACACAAGTCAAGTCGATAGTATTCGAAAACTGCGATCAAGGCGAATTTGTGTTTAACGGCTGCTTCAAGGGCGGATGGAGCGTTAGAGATGGTCTTGAAAGAGGTAAAAATACTATTCCGTCTGTTTTGCTACCTAAAAATTGCACATTTAATACGGAAACATTCGAATTTGCCGAAAACCTCACGGTAAGTTTCGATGTGGGCAGCAAGTATAGCACCGACGAAAGCGGCAAAATTATCTATGCCACAAATGACGACGGCTCCAAGACGTTGGTCAAGTATCTGTGGAGCAACGTGGAGTTTGACGGCGAAGAGGACGTTGTCGGACACGTTGCCATTGCAGGCTCCGTATTGGACGGCGTTGCGATCATCGGCGACAGGGCATTCTACGGCATACCCGCGACGTCATTGACCATTCCCGCAACGGTCACAAGCATAGGTCAAGAAGCGTTTTACGGCAACAAGCTCACGACGTTGGAAATTCCTTCCACCGTCACGACGGTAGGTTCCAAATCATTCAACAGCGCCAAAAACCTTGTGTCGGTAGTATGCGACGCGAAAATGGTAGAGACAAACGCCTTTGTCGGCTGCGACAATCTGGAATCGATAACCTTCGGCGAACACAACACGACGCTTGCCTGGACCTCTGTGGATTGGCCGGGAAATTCCACTACAAAGGAATTCAAGCTCACGGAGATCATCTTCCAAGGTTCGACGGCAAAGAAATTCGAGGGCGGCACATCGGCAAATTTGACAACTGGACTTACAAACGGCGGACATTTCAAATTCCTTGTCGATAGCGCGTTGGTAGAGACATATAAAACTCTCGGTATACCCGAAACGGCGATCGCCACCGAGACCGTAACGGTAACGTTCGGCGACGGCGAACCCGTAACCGTCATCAAGGGCGGTTGGATACCCGCGAGCAAGATACCCGAAGGTCAGTGGCAAAACGGAGAAGCGGACTTCGATCCCTCCGCTGCCATCACCGAGGATCTCGTTCTCACGGCGAAATCCGCTTAACTATCTTGTCCGAAAGGAAACGGCTGCTCAGCCGTTTCCCTTCGGCATATTTGCCCCAAAGCCTTTTTCGGGCAATGGGCGAGTACTTTGTTGCAAAGTACCGGCTCATTGGCTGACGCCTTTTTGCGACCCATATCGCAAAACAATGGAGAAATATTATGAAAACTTTCGGCAAAATCAAATTTTTGTTTGCGCTGCTGTTGGTGTGTCTGTTTGTCGGTGCGGCGACGTTTGCCGCGTGCGAACCGACCGACAACGGCGCTGCGTACACGATCACATTGAACTACAACTACCAAGGCGCCGCCCCGACGACCGTTGAGGTCAACGAGGACGGCTCGTTCGATCTCGGCAAAGACCCCGTCCGCAACGGCTACGAATTCGGCGGCTGGTTTACCGACTCGGACTGCACGGCGCTTTTCCAAGAGACAACGTTGTCCAAGGACGTCACTTTGTACGCCAAGTGGATACCGCTTGCCGACCTCGTGACCGTCACCTACGACTACGCTTACGAGGGCAAAACGCGCGAGGTACGCTTGGAGAAAGGCTCCGCCCACAAGGTGGAGGCGCCCGAACCGCGCAACGGTTACCGCTTCGAGGGTTATCTCGACATCAACGGCGAGGCTTACCAAGCGGGCGACAGCCTGACGGTAAACGAAAGCATCACGCTCGTTGCGCAGTGGAAGCGCGTCTATGTGATAAGCTACGACGCGGACGGCGGCAAGGTGGAATTTCAGACGGAGCAGCTGTTGGATCGCAACACGCAGTTCACGGTGGAGCAAGCGCCCGTCGATCCCTCCCGCACTTTCTATTGCTGGGTGGACCAAAACGGCGCAAGCTATCATCCGGGCGACAAACTGATCGCCGACAGAGACTACTACTTCAAAGCCACCTGGGAGGGCACCTACAAGCTGGATATAGATCTCGACGGCGGCAATTTGGATGAGGAATTTACAGCCAAGTCTTACCGCACGGGAGAGCAAACCGCCGTGCCCGGCGAACCCGTTCGCGACGGATTTTATTTCGATTGTTGGGTGGACGCGGCTTCCGGCAAGGAATACGCCCCCGGCGACGTTTTTGTTATGGGTTCGCAGGACGTGACCTTGCGCGCCCGTTGGAGCAAGGGCTGTCTGGTAAGCTTTCACGACAACACCGTGGAGCGCAGCGTGACCTATCCGTCGTCCACAGTGCCCGTAGGCAGCAAGGTGTCTCCCATCGAACCTACCCCGCGCGAGGACTATGTTTTCGACGGCTGGTTTACCGACGCCGAATGTACGACAAAGTTCGACTTCGACTTTCAGTCCGTCAAGGGCGACACCGATTTCTACGCCAAGTGGTCCCACGTCTATCTGCGCTTTGTGCCCGCCACGCAAAACGGCGTTAGCGGTTGGACGGTAAACGGTCCCTCTTTCGATGAAGTGCGCTACGACAAGGGCTTTACCGCAACGGAGCTGGCTCACGTGCCGCAAACGCTCACTTTGCCCAAGACCCACGAGGGCAAGCCCGTGTTCGGCATAACTCCCGGCGTGGAGGCGTTCAGATATCTTGCCACGGTGGACGACAACAGTTACTTGCCGCCGTCGCCGCTGCGCAAGGTGATAATACCCGACACCTACACCGAAATAGCCGACGAAGCGTTCTTCTGGTGCAAATCCATCGAGCAATATGAGTTCGAGGGGGGCGGCGAACAGATCACCCGTATCGGCGAAGAGGCGTTTTACGAAAACGACAGCCTGGTCAGCTTCACGTTCCCGTCGGGAGTAAAGGAGCTGCAAAGCCGTATGTTGGCGTTTTGCCCCAAGCTTACAAAGTTGGATATGTCCAACTTGCAGATAACGGAAATACCGCAAGTGTTTACCTACGCTTGCAAGAACATAACGGAAATCAAATTTCCCTCCACGTTGAAAAAGATACACGCCAAGGCGTTTTTCCAAGTGGCGCAGATACGCGATCTCGATCTGCCCGAAGGATTGGAGTACATCGGCGCGGGCGCGTTCGGCAATTACAGCGGCGACGAGGTAACTGCGTTGAAGGGCGAGCTGTGGGAAAACTACAACTCCGCCAAGGACGAAAACGGCAAATATTACGAGGACTACACGGGCTGCCACTCCGAGCTGCAAGCGATAGTTATCCCCTCCACCGTCAAGTTTATCGGCGACTTTGCCTTTGCCTGGCATGCCAAGGCGAGCAGGATAGAGTTTGTAAACGGCTGTCCCGACCTTACGCACATAGGCGCCTGGGCGTTTGCGTTTTGCAAAAACGTGGAATCCGTCACCTTGCCCGCCAATCTGCAATACCTCGGCTACGAGGTGACTCGCAACGAGCAAGGCACGGTAAACGGCTTTGTGCAGATACCCGGCGATTACTACGACTACGACAAAATGCAGCTTTACGGCTCGGTGTTCGAAAGCTGCGAAAAGCTGAAAACGATCGTTTTGCCGCAAATAGTGGACTATCTGCCGCCGCGTATGTTCCGCAACTGCAAGGCTCTTACGAGCGTGACTTTCCAAAACAAAAACATCCAATTCAACGGTTCTTGGCGCGCCTTTTCGGGCTGCGTATCCTTGACGACCTTCACGGTGCCCGCAAGCGTACGTCTGATAGCCGACGAGACATTCGAGGGCTGCTTGAAATTGCGTTCCGTCAGCTTCGAGGCGGGTTCGCAGTGCGAGACCATCTTCAACGGCGTATTCAAAAACTGCGAGGCGTTGACGGATATATCTTTGCCCAACGGTCTGCACGACATCGGCGGCGAAGCGTTCAAGGGCTGCACGTCGCTGTCCAGTCTTACGCTGCCCGATTCGCTGGTAAATATCGGCATTTCTTCGGGAGAGATATTGGGCGAAGTATTTGCGGGGACGGCGATCACCCATTTGCGTTTGGGCAAAAACATTTCCACGGTGTCGCCTTACGCCTTTGCAAATATGCACAAGCTGCAACACTTGGAGATAGCTCACGAAAGCAAAATGACCTCTTTCCGCGATTTCCACGACAAAAAGTTAAACGAAAACGTATCTTACACGTTCCTCAATGACGAAAATCTCGAAAAGGTGACCTTGAACGACGACTTCGGCGGATTTTCCTTTGTCACCGGCATAGGTACGCTGTTCGGCGTGGGAGCCTTTGACGGCTGCGTCAATTTCAAGGAATTTGTCACCCCATCCACGCAAAAGTATCTGATAGCAAAGGACGGCGTGCTGTACAGTCACTTTACCGACGTGGCAAGCTCGCTTATGGTGTACCCCGTGGGCAAAAAGGACGCAACCTACAACGTGCTGTCCTCCGTCGACGGCAAAGACGTTGCGCAGATCTATTACAACGCGTTCCGCGGCAGTCTGTACCTCAAAAAGGTGGTCATTCCCGCCACGGTGGACGGCGTGTTCAACGGCGCTTTCCGCGAGGCGCAAAGCCTCGAAGAAGTGGAGTTTGCCGAGGGCAGCGTTCTCAACAAAATCGGCTCGTTGGCGTTTTATATGATCTCCACCTATCCCAACACGGACGGACTGTACGACGTAAACGTGCAGCCCACCAAAACCCCGTTGAGATCGGTGACGCTCACCTGCGATCAAGTGCCCGAAATGACGCTTGCCAACGCCAACGTTAACGGCGAAACGGTGCAGCTCAACTCCTTTGCCTACTCCACGGAAAACAGCGCCTTTGCCATTTACGTAAAGGACTCTTTGGTGGATAGCTTCAAGAAGGCGGACGGCTGGTCGCAATTGGCACAGTACATCAAACCGCTGTCGACGCGCTGAGTCGCGTCGGGTGTTCCACGCAAAACGGGGGTCGCGTCGGGTATTCGGTGCAAAACGGCTTCGCTTCGCGCACTGCGTGCGCTCGTTGCAGATTGTTTTGCACCGAACACCCTCGCTCCGTCGTCGCAGCACGCCCTTGACATCACCGCCCGCGCGAACAGCGCGGGCGGTATTGCTGTCTGGCGGCTGCTCCTCTCCCCATCAAGTCTCCGTTGTCGACTTGACGGGGACCCCGTATTACCCACCGTATCCACTTTTAAGGAATACGGGCGCACGGAAAGAACAAGTGCGCCCTCACGTGGCAGCTACCAACACCACACTGTGGTGATTGGCTTAACGCGCCACGCCCCTCCGCCACCCCTATTCGCAGAGACACAACTCGCGACTGTAATAAAAAGGCTCCACTTCAAGAGGAAGGGGAGCTGTCGAACGAAGTGAGACTGAGGGGTTTGAACCGTCCCCGTCAATTGTGCAAAACAAGTTGAGGGGCGCGCCACGAAAAGCGAACGTGTCCTGTGGACACTTCGCCGTGAGCGCGGGCAAGTTGGTGCTTTTCTAATGCACCAACGCAGTCGGGACCACCAAAAGGGTACCCGCACAATTTGAGTTTACGAAAATTGTGTGGGAGAGGACGACCCGCCTGTCGGTGAATTGTCAAACTAAGTGCAACACTTTGAAAGAAATTCATTAAATAAATCTATCGGTTTTCGGTAGTTTAATAC
>CANQCN010000048.1 GCA_947589685.1 uncultured Clostridia bacterium | reverse complement strand
GCCTGTCAGCGGTACCGACCGCATTGTATGCGGTTGGTGCTGACTATGGCGTGGGAGGACGAGGTGGAAGAGGGATATAAAAAGCAAATTTTAATTCAATCTACTTATTTTACCACCAATCGCAGTCCGAATGGTAACAAACTTGCTCGTCTAACTGATGTCGACCTCAACTTTGCGGCATAGCCGCAAAACTTCACATTTGCCGCAAGGCAAATACTTCACTTCGGCGACAGCCGAAACTTCACTGCGCAGCAACTTCACTTAACGACCGTCCCCGTCGAAACATCGTGACGGAGAGAACAACTCTCCGTCCTTTTATGTCGGCGGACAATTCTTCTAAAAGCACGGGCTTGTACATACAATAAGTCGAGTACTCGTGGGGGTGAGTTGCAGGTGGAGCTTTTCAACAAAGGATTGACGCAGGCGGAAGCCGCCGAACGGCTTGCGCGCTATGGCGAAAACGCAACCGACAGCAAGGTAAAGCACGGCTTTTTGCGTAAATTTTTTGCGCAGTTTGCCGACCTGATGATAATAATTTTGCTTGTTGCCTCGGCGTTGTCCTTCGGTATGGCGATATATACGGGCGACAAAGCCGATCTGTTGGAACCGCTCATCATCATAGCGATAGTGCTGTGCAACGCCGTCCTCGGCACCGTGCAGGAGTTCCGTGCGGAGCGCTCGCTCGAAGCGTTGAAAAAGCTCACTTCGCCGCGCACCAAGGTGCTGAGAGACGGCGCGCCCGTCACGGTGGACAGCCGAACGCTCGTGGTGGGCGACGTGTGCATTTTCGAGGCGGGCGACGTGATAACGGCAGATTGCCGCTTGTTGCATTCGGAGGGGCTGTTTGTAAACCAATCGGCTTTGACGGGAGAAAGCGTGCCCGTCGAAAAGCTTGCAAGCGGAATGGGGCGCAGGCAAAGCGACGCAAACAAGCTGTTCGGCGGCAGTTTGGTCACCAAGGGGCGGTGCGCAGCCGAGGTTACGGCGACGGGCAAGGCGACGGAGCTTGGCAAAATTGCCGATATGCTTTCCGACTCGCGGCAAAATCTCACCCCATTGCAGCAAAAGCTGAAAAAATTGTCCAAAGTGATAGGCGTGGTGTGCCTGGCTGTTTGTCTGTTGGTGTTGGTGATAGGCTTTGTCAAAGGCGTCAAAAATATGCCCGAAAACAGCACTTTGACCACCGTGTTCGTGGACGTGTTGCTGACATCCGTCTCTCTTGCCGTTGCGGCGATCCCCGAAGGATTGCCCGCAGTGGTGACGATAGTGCTTGCCAAAGGCATCGAACGTATGGCAAGCAAAAATGCCGTTGTAAAGCGCCTCACCGCCGTAGAAGCGTTGGGTAGCGCAACGGTGATCTGTTCGGACAAAACGGGCACCCTTACGCAAAACAAAATGAGTCTCGTGGGGGTGTTCGACGGCAGAAGTTACACTCTTGCGGACAAGATAGACAAGCAAAACCGCTTGTTGCAGGCTTTTTGTTGGTGTTCGGACGCGGTGCGCAACGCCGACGGCGTATGGATGGGCGACCCCACGGAAATAGCCGTCGCAAGCGTGACGAAGCTCGATCTGCCCGCCGAAAGGCTGTTTGAGATACCCTTTGACAGCAATCGCAAGTTGATGACCGTCGTCGTAAAGTCGTTTGGCAAGTATTTTGCGGTGACAAAGGGCAGCTTCGAGGCGATGAAGGACGCCGTCAATCTGCGCGACTTCGAAAAAGCCTACCGAACCTACACCAAACGGGGTTTGAGAGTGTTGGCGCTTGCCGTCAAGGAGGTGGGGCACGGCTTTTTGCGCTCGCAGGCGTTGGAACGCGGTCTGTCGGTGTCGGCGCTGTTTACTATCGCCGATCCGCCCCGCGAGGAAGCGATCGCCGCCGTTGCCACGTGCAAAAGCGCGGGTATTCGTCCCGTGATGATAACGGGAGACAACCTGGACACCGCCTCCGAAATAGCGAGAGATCTCGGCATACTCGGCGCCGCCGACCTTGCCGTAGACGGCGAAGCGCTTGCGTCGATGAGCGACGAGGAGCTTGCGGGCAAGGTGGAAAAAATTGCCGTCTATGCCCGCGCCACGCCCGCCGACAAGCTGAGGATAGTAAACGCCTGGAAGGCAAAAAACGCCGTCGTCGCCATGACGGGGGACGGGGTGAACGACGCGCCCGCGTTGAAGGCCGCGGATATCGGCTGCGCCATGGGCAGCGGCACGGAGGTGGCAAAGGACGCCGCGGATATGATCCTTACCGACGACAATTTCGCCACCGTCGTGGACGCGGTCTCGCTGGGCAGAAGCGTGTACGAAAACATAAAAAAATCCGTCGCCTATTTGCTTACGTGCAACATAGGCGAAGTGCTGTCGGTGTTTGCTGCGCTGCTTATATGGAACGTGTCGCCGCTTACGGCAATGCAGCTGTTGTGGATAAACCTCGTCACCGACGGACTGCCGGGGTTGGCGTTGGGCATTTACAAACAAGAGTCGGACGTGATGTCCCGACCGCCCAAGCGCGCCGACGAGACCTTTTTCAGCGGCGGCGGTGGTTGGCGCGTGGCGATAGGCGGCGTGTTGTTTGCGCTGGCAACGCTTGCGGGATATGCCGTCGGCAACGTTTTCGGCTACGCGGAGGCGTGTACGATGGCGTATCTTGTGCTTTCGTTGTCGCAGCTGGTGTTTGTGTTGGAGATGCGTACGGCAAAGGGAATATTCGGCAAGGGCATGACCCGTTTTATGGCGTTTGGTTTGCTCATATCCTTTGCAATGGTGTGCGTGGTGGCATTTCTGCCTCCGTTGCAGCGGCTGTTCGGGCTTACCGTTTTGCCTTGGCAGATGTATCTCGTCGCATTGGCGCTGTCCGTGTTGCCGACGGTGTTCCACGCCGCGTCACGGTTGTACGGCAAAAAAATCTTTTCTAAAAAAGCCGTCAAAAGCGAAGTTCGTTGACTTCGCTTTTCTTTTTTGTGTTTTCGACACAATTCTTTTACAAATAGTCGCTGTTGACTTGAAAAACTTTGCACAATTTGATAAAATAATATTATCTGCAAATAAAAGGTGACAAATGCAAACGGAAAAATTGCAAAACGTTCTATTCGAAGCCAACAATATCGCCAAGCAGCAAGGTTATCCCGTATCGGGGCAGCATGTGCTGTATGCCTTGGCGAGCGTGGAAAACGAAGCGTCCGTCTTTTTGAGACAGTTCGGTATCACTCCGACCAAGCTGGGAAAAGGAACCAACAACGTTTCCAAAAAGGAAGAGATGTTTCAGCTCAATTCGCGCGCGGCATTGATAGCCGACGAGTTGGGCGAAAGGGACTGTAACGGTATCCACATGCTGTTGGCATTGCTTTCTATGAAAGATTCCTACGCGTACGGAAAGTTGGTGTATCATCTCGGCGAGGACGGACCGGAAAAGCTTTTTCAGGCGATAATCAAAACTATCCCCAACAGCAAGCAGCTGCAAAATATCGGCAGTCGCGCGCAGCAGCAGTCTCGATCTACGCAGTCGGATACCCAAACGGCTTCCGCCTTGCAAACGGATGTGGAGCGCGTTTTGAACGTCGATTTCGACAAGGAGACGGTCAATGAGGAGGATCACGAGATCCCCTACGGCTTCGATATGACCGCAAAGGCGGCTGCCAACGGCTACGATCCCGTGATAGGCAGAGACAAGGAAACGGAACGCGTCATACAAACGCTTACCCGCCGCACCAAAAACAATCCCGTGTTGGTGGGCGAGGCGGGCGTAGGCAAAACCGCCGTCGTGGAGGGTCTCGCATGCGGTATCGCAAGCGGCAACGTGCCACAGGAATTGCGAAAAATGCGCCTGGTACAACTTGATATTGCGGGAATGGTGGCGGGCACGCGCTATCGCGGCGACTTCGAAAAACGGCTTACGGAGGTTATCGACAAGGTCGTTGCGGAAAAGAACATTTTGTTGTTTATCGACGAAATACACAATCTTGTGGGCGCGGGAGGCAGCTCCGACGGCGCAATGGACGCGGCGGAAATATTGAAACCCGCTCTTGCGCGCGGCGATTTGCACGTGATAGGCGCAACCACCACGAGAGAATACCGTATGTACATCGAAAAAGACCCCGCGTTGGAACGTCGTTTTCAACCCATCACGGTGGACGAGCCGTCGCCCGAATTGGCTATCGAAATACTGAAAGGCGTCAAGAGCAAATACGAGCGACATCACGGCGTGACCATATCCGACGAGGCTATCGAGGCGGCTGTGCAGTTGTCGGTAAGATACGTTACGGACAGATTTTTGCCGGACAAGGCGTTTGACGTCATAGACGAAGCGTGCAGCAGGCTTAAACTTGCCGATTATTATCAAAAGGTATCGGGCAATGTATTGACAGCCGATTACGTGCGGCAAGTGGTGTCTCAGATGACGGGCGTGCCCGTATCCGAGCTTTCCCGTGCGGAAAAGGACAAGTTGGTACACCTCGAAGAGGAACTCGGCGCGCGCGTGATAGGACAGCGCGAGGCTGTGGAGGTCGTGTCGCGAGCGGTGCGCCGTCAACGCGCGGGGCTGAAAGACCCCATGCGCCCGATAGGCAGCTTTATTTTCGTCGGACCGACGGGCGTGGGCAAAACGGAGCTTGCAAAGGCGTTGAGCGAATGTCTGTTCGGCAGCAACAGCGAGGTCGTGCGCATAGATATGTCCGAATATATGGACAAAACGTCCGTCGCCAAGCTTATAGGCGCGCCTCCGGGATACGTCGGCTACGACGAAAGCGGTTACCTCACCGAAAAGGTGCTTCGCCGTCCGTACAGCGTCGTGCTGTTCGACGAGATAGAAAAAGCCCACCCCGATGTGTTCAACCTGCTGTTGCAGATACTCGATGAGGGAAGGCTGACCGATTCGCACGGCAAAACGGTGGACTTTCGCAACACGGTGATAATTCTCACCAGCAACATCGGCATAGACTCCAACAACAATGCTATCGGGTTCGGTTCGCAGGACGGATTTGCCGCTATGCAACGCAATATCGACAGCGCCCTCAAAAAGTTTTTCCGTCCTGAGTTTCTGAACCGCTTGGACGAGATAGTTACCTTCAACTATCTGGACAAGGACGATATGGTGCGCATTGCCGAGCTTATGTGCTACTCGCTGCACAAGCGTTTGAAGGGCACGCTCAATCTGCAATTTACCGACCGCGCGATACAGTTTCTCGCTTTGGACGGCTACAACAAAGCTTTCGGCGCCCGACCGCTCAAACGCACAATTCAGCGCAAGGTGGAGGACGCGCTCGCCGAAAGACTGTTGCTGGGCGAATTCGAACGCGGCGACACCGTTCGCGTGGAAACGGACGGCTACGAGATAATTTTTATCAAGGTCGGTTGAAGAAATTTCGATTTATATTTCGCATAAAGGTCCGCTTGGTTCAAGCGAACCTTTTTTTGGGGCTCTATGGAAAATGTTGGGGCGCATATAGTTAGAAGCAACGCCAAATTTGTTTCTTTTGCACCCCAACATTTTCCTTTTGAGCCTACCGACCACACGTGCGTCGGTCGATTGCTTGCTGCTACGCTGACGCATACGCAATCGACACGATGTGCGCTTACGCGCCGCCGCAGTCGGACTTGGGGGTTGCGCGTGAACGCACGCGCGGTTGGATAGACTTTCGCCGAGGTCTCCCATACCCTCGGCATCTCCGGGGTGGACCGCAATCTCGGCGCAGGTCCGTGATTGCGGGATTTTGTTGAAAACTATCCGTTTGACCTCTTCCTATTTGGTCACACCCCAACATTTATTATAGAACCTTTTTTCGGCAATTTTGCAACGGCTCGGAGTAACGTGCGGCGGACGAAATTTGCGCGGCGCAAAAAAATGTTTGCGGAACTTTTTCAACAGTATTGAAATAGTGTAAAAAAGTGGTATAATGTATATAGGGAAAATATCCGACAAATACGGATCTGTCCCAAATGTAACACTCGGAGGTAAATTATGAAATTGGAAATCGTAGCAAAAAACTATCGCGTAACGGATAGATTGGAGCAGATACTCGAAGGTAAAACGAGAAAGCTCGACAAGTACTTTCCCGATCACGACACTCCTTGCAAGATCGTAATGACCGACCTCGGCAGACGGTGCAAGATGGAAATATCCATCAATTTCCGCGGAAATCACATTCGTTCAGAGGTGGAGGGCGATACGATGTACTACAACATCGATCAAGCTTTGCCCAAGTTGGAGCGTCAGTTGGTAAAGCACCGCGAAAAGCTCAGTCAATCCTACAAAATGTCCGCCGCGCCGGGAGAATACGAATTTGTGTCCGACGTGGACGTGACGCCTCTCACTATCGCCAAAACCAAGCGCTTCGAGGTGGAACGTATGTCCGCTATCGAGGCTGCGGAAAATCTGGAATTGGTGGATCACGACTTTTATTTGTTCGTAAACGACGCCACGGGCAATGTCGAGGCAGTGTATCGCCGCAAGGACGGCACGATAGGTCTGCTTCAACCGTACGTCGAATAAAGGAGACGCAATGACTGTTTTGACCGATTTGTTGCTCGAAGGTTTTGCCGACAGCAGCTTTGCGCGTCTGTTTACCGAAATGAACGGTTGGACGGCGGCTTTGTTTGTGCTGGGCTTGATCCTTTGCGCAATAGAAATGTTTATTCCCGGTTTCGGCGGGTGCGGTATCAGCGGGACGTTGCTTGTTGTCGCGGGCATAGTTTTGCGTATGGTATTCGGCGGAGATCTGCTGATGTTGCTGTACATGGTGTTGATTGCCTTGGTACTGTTTATACTTATGTTTTGGGTATTCAGCAAGCTCATCACCAAAAGCCGCCTTTCCAAAACGCCGCTTTTTCACACCGACAGCGCGCTGCCTACGGGCGCCACCGAGGGGACGAGAGACTTTTCCGCTTTTGTCGGTTGCGAGGGACGTGCCGAAACGATCTTGCACCCCGTCGGACGCGCCGAGATCAACGGCGAAACGCTGGACGTGGTAGCGCGCGACGGTTACATAAACCAAGGCGCCGAAATAATGGTCGTCAAGGTCGAGGGTCAGCGCGTCGTAGTAATAGAAAAATAGGAGTTTATTATGAATTTGATGTTTAATTTGTTGGCGGAAGCTTCTTTTCCGACTTGGGCGATAGCCCTGATAGTAGTTGTGGCGTTGTTGCTGATTTTGCTCATATTTTTGCCGATACCCACGTGGTTTATCGCGGCGGTCAGCAACGCTCACGTATCGATGGGTCGACTTGTCGGCATGAAGATGCGCCGTATCAAGTACCGTATGCTCGTTGACGTGTACATTCGCGCGCGCAAAGCGGGTCTGGACATAGACATCGCCGAGCTGGAAAGCCACGTAATGGCGGGCGGCAACATCAGCAATGTCGTCAATGCGCTTATATCCGCACACAGCGCCAACATCGAGCTTTCGTTGCAGTCGGCAAAAGCCATCGACCTTGCGGGACGCGACGTGCTCAATGCGGTAAAGGTATCCGTCAATCCCAAGGTTATCGAAACTCCCGTCATCTCGGCGATAGCGAAAAACGGTATCGAGCTGCGCGTAAAAGCGCGCGTTACCGTTCGCGCCAACATAAGCCGTCTTATCGGCGGCGCAGGTGAGGAAACGATCATTGCCCGCGTCGGCGAAGGCATAGTTACCACCGTCGGTTCTTCCGAAACGCACAAGGAAGTTTTGGAAAATCCCGATATGATAAGCAAAACCGTTCTCAAAAAAGGTCTGGACGCAGGCACTGCGTACGAGATTTTGAGTATCGACATCGCCGACGTGGACGTCGGTCGCAACATAGGCGCTCAGCTTCAAATGGACCAGGCGGAGGCGGACAAACGTATCGCGCAAGCCAACGCGGAAGAGCGCCGCGCGATGGCGATAGCCACCGAGCAGGAAATGAAAGCTCACACGCAGGAAATGCGCGCCAAAGTGGTGGAAGCCGAAGCGGAAGTACCCAGAGCGATGGCGGAGGCGTTCCGCAGCGGTCGTCTCGGCATAATGGACTACTATCGTATGCAAAATATTCAAGCCGATACCACTATGCGCAATGCTATCGGCGGCGGTGAAGGAACAGACGGAAAACCAGCAAAAAAGTGATATGGGGTAAAAAATAATGGATGAACAAGTGTTGTCGTCATATTTTCCGTTCGTATTTTCGTTCATTGTTTTCGCGGTGATCGCGGGGTGTATCATTTGGAGCGTATGCGTTCGTCTGCGCAAACAAAAACGCGCCGACAATTCGCCCCGTCCCGACGCCGAACGTACGAAAAGAAGTCCGTATTTGCAAAAAGCGCGTGAAAAAGCTTCGTATATTCAAGTCGACAAGCATGCCGCGCACGTTGCGGACGCGCTCGCTCACGAACACAAAGGCGAAGAGGAACACTACGAGGAGATCGTCGGTTCTCTCGGAGACGTCAACGACGAGGGCTGCGCCGATCTGGACGGCGTGCGTTTCATCGAGCATGACGCGGCGTACGAGCAAAACGACCCGATAAGTCGCGACTACGCAAGCGTCGTTCGGGCAATGGTGCTGGGAGAGATACTCAACGATCCCCGTTTCGACGACCCGTATAGAGACAAATAGCTTCCGCGTCAAAGAGACCCGCTCGTCGGCGGTGTCGACCGCTATGTATGCAGTTGGCGCTGACCAATGCGAGAGGACAAAGCGGAAGAGGTGCGTAAGACAAACCTATTTCAAATATCCCTCTATCGTCGCCCGATGGGCGCCACTTTCCCCGTAACGGCTTGCCCGTGACGGGGAAAGTCTTTTTTTCTGTGACAAAGTTCATAACAGTAACATTTAACCGTCCCCGTCAAACGAATTGAGGGGCGCGCCACGACAAGTGAATGTGTCCTGTGGACACTTCGCCGTG
>CANQCN010000047.1 GCA_947589685.1 uncultured Clostridia bacterium | reverse complement strand
TTACAAAAATAAAAATACCGACCTTGTCGAAAGGTCGGTTTTTTGATTCTATGATAAATGTTGATGTGTAGCCAAATACGACGGCGATGTTAAACGAATAGTTTTCAATCAAACTCCGCAATCACGGACATGCGCCGAGATTGCGGTCCACCCCGGAGATGCCGAGGGTATGGGAGACCTCGGCGAAAGTCTATCCGACCGCGCGTGCGTTCACGCGCAACCCACAAGTCCGACTGCGGCGGCGCGTAGGCGCACCCCGTGTCGATTGCGCATGCGTCAGCGCAGCAGCAAGCAATCGACCGACGCACGTGTGGTCGGATTTTTTATGTAATTAACTTTATTGCAAACGCTATTTTTTCACCACTTGTTTTTGGCATGCTCGCAAAAGGCTATGAAAGGCGGTATTTCCAGCTTGGTGCCGTCGTCCAACACGACATGTCCCGTCCATTTGCCGAACAGTTGATGACACTTGTTGTGTACCCACAAAACGTTGAGTTTGGTGTAGTTGTCGAATACGGGCTCCGCCTTGAAGTCGAACCTCCCGTCGCCGTCGGCGTAGCGGTAACAGCTTCCCGTTTTTGTCTCGGTAACGTCGCCCAGCTTGTACAACACGTTGTCGTAAAAAAAGGCGTTTTCGGTGGCGGACTCGGTGTTTCCGAAGCCCCAGCCGATATTGAAACCGAAATTCTTTCCGTTTACCGTAGTGCCTCCGTTGCCCCATACCCACTCGTGACTGTACGGCCAAACGCCTCTGCCCCAATCCAGCAAGCCGAAGCCGTTTTTGATCTGGTAAGCCACGTCCTCTATGCGCACGTAGCCGTTTACCGCAAAGCAATTTTCTTTGTAATTGAGATACCAATGCTTGGGATTGTCGAACGGAGTCGCGATGACTATCTTGTCCTTCGCCTTGCTGACGTTTGTCAGCATCAGATTGATCTCCGCGCGTATTCCGCTGTAATCGGACGCAGTGAAAGCAAGTCGGCGAAATTTGTCCGTCGTTTCGAACTGCGCGCACAAATTGCGCGAGAAATATTGCAGCGTGTGCGCCACTTCGGGATTGGCGGGCATCTTGCGCTTGAACGAAATCGCCGCCGGAGCAAATTTGCCCACGGAACGCTTGTCTCCCGTGGCAAGGTCGATGAGCGTAGCCCCAATCTGCATGGCGTAGGACACGTGTCCCAACGTAAGTTGCAGTACGTAGCGGCTGTCGAAGTGTATTTGATAAAAATCCCACTCTTTGAGGCGCGACGAACGAACGAGTTTTTTGTCCAAAACGAAATTCATATGACGGGAATAGCCCTTCGCCTGCAATTGCCCCTTGTCATTCAACAATTGTTGAGAATTAACGATCTCTGCCATAGTCAATCACGTTTGGAGACCGCAAACAGCGCAACGATACGCAGCAACAGCTCCAAAATCTCCATATACAAATAAATAAGGCTTGTAGTCAGGCTGAACGCAAGTATCCACTCGTACTTTTTGTCCGCGCCCGCTTGCACCATATAGTCTATATTCTGAATATCCCAAAACACGGTGATAGTGGCAAAAATAATGCAAAACAGCGCAACGCCCGCTTGTACGCCCAACAACATCGCGAGATTGTCTGTGGACGCGGCGACAAAATACACCACCGGCACGCAGATCATCTCCACAAGCGCAAAGCTGATAACGCCAATCACCAAGCCCAACGCAAAGCGATTGCTTATGCGCACGCCCAACGCCTTGTACAACAGCAGACATACGGAAAACACTATTCCCGTGCCCAAAAGCGCCGCAAGAGAAACGCCCGGAGCAAACACATTGACTACGCCCGCTATCGTGCCCAAAAACACGCCTTGCGTAAGACAATATATTGTGCCGACGACCTTCGCCGCGCCGGGGTTGAAAATAAGCACGATACTGCCGATGATCATTGCGACGCCCGCAACTCCGACAAGGACTACGCCTATCGTTATCATTCGGGCAAGCGTGTCCCCCGCGATCTCGCCCGCGGCAAATTTGTAGACGGTGAGCCACAGCGCCACCTCGGTAACTATTGCAACTACTATCGTCAGTAAAACAAAATAAACGCTTTTGCCCGTGACGCCCTTGTATGTTGCGGCGTCCCGTTCCACCGCCATTTCGCCGCGATTTTGACAGCGAACCCAACGGCGCATATAGGGATTTCCGTATCTGCCGTACATAATACCTCCTTATTTTGCATTGCAACTGTTAAATTGTCAACATATTACCGATATAGTATAACATATAAGCCGATTATGCGCAAGGCAATTTTTTACTTGACAAATTTTTACTCAAAAACTACAATGAAAGCACACTGAAACAGGGAGAAATTTTATGGCAGAGCTTACAATGGACAAGCTGGTAAATTTGTGCAAAGGACGCGGTTTTGTGTATGCCGGAAGCGAAATTTACGGAGGTCTCAGCAACTCGTGGGATTACGGTCCGCTGGGCGTGGAACTCAAAAACAACATCAAGCAGGTGTGGTATCGCAAATTCGTCAAGGAAAATCCGTTGAACGTCGGCATTGACTCGGCGATATTGATGAATCCCAAAACCTGGGAAGCAAGCGGACACCTCGGCGGATTCAGCGATCCGTTGATGGACTGCAAAAGCTGCAAAACAAGATACCGCGCGGATAATCTCATAGAGGAATACCAAGCAAAGCACGGCGCCGACGTAAACGTTGCGTCTATGACAAACGAACAAATGCAGGATTACATCGCCGAACATCAAATACACTGCCCCGTATGCGGCAAATGCGACTTTACGCCCATACGCAAGTTCAATTTGATGTTCAAAACCTTTATCGGCGTGACGGAAAACAGCACGTCCACGGTGTATCTGCGCCCCGAAACCGCGCAGGGCATATTTGTAAACTTCAAAAACGTCTGCCGCACCACCCGCAGAAAACTGCCCTTCGGTATCGGTCAGATAGGCAAGTCTTTCCGCAACGAGATAACTCCCGGCAACTTCATCTTCCGTATACGCGAATTCGAACAAATGGAGCTGGAATTTTTCTGCAAGCCCTGTACCGATCTCGAATGGTTTGACTATTGGAAACAATTTTGCAAAAATTGGCTTCTTTCGTTGGGAATGAAAGAGGAAAATCTTCGATTGCGCGACCACGACAAAGAAGAACTGTGCTTTTACAGCAAGGCGACCACCGACTTCGAAGTCAAGTTCCCCTTCGGCTGGGGCGAGCTGTGGGGAATAGCCGACCGCACCGACTACGATCTTACGCGGCACTCGGAGGTGAGCGGCGAGACCCTCGACTACACCGATCCCGCAACAGGCGAAAGGTTCATACCCTACGTTATCGAGCCGAGTCTCGGCGCTGACAGAGCGTTTCTGGCGTTTCTCGTAAACGCCTACGACGAGGAAACGGTCGGCGAAGGGGACACTCGCGTAGTACTGCATCTACACCCGGAGCTTGCGCCCTTCAAGGCGTGCGTACTGCCCCTTTCCAAAAAGCTGGCGGAAAGCGCAACGGCGCTCTACAACGATCTGCTGAAAGAATTTACCTGCGACTACGACGAGGCGGGCAGCATAGGCAAACGCTACCGCCGTCAGGACGAGATCGGCACACCGTTTTGCATAACCGTGGACTTCGATACGGAAACGGACGGCTGCGTGACCGTGCGCGACCGCGACAGCATGCAACAGGAACGTATCCCCGTCGAAGGATTGAAGGACTATCTCAAAAAGAAGATCTACATATACTGAGAGTAAAATCTCGGCTTTATGCCAAATGCGGCGCAATTCTGTGATCGCGGAGTTCGATCAAACTTGTCGTTCGACTTCGTTGCCGCTTGTTTACGCCACGACATTTATTACAGAAAAAATATTTTACCAAACTCCCGACTGTGTCCGACGCAGTCGGGGTTTTTGACAAAGCGGCAAATCTTATCCGAAACATTGACGACGTTTTTTTTGCCGAATGCGCGACAAGACGGCTTACCCGCGCCGCCAAAGAAAAATTACGCAAATAACATCTATGTTTTTTGCGACAGGCAATTGCCTATTTGGAACTTTTTTGGTACAATACAAACAGACTTTTTCAGGAGAAAACAATGGACATAATTCAAAAAATAACGGAAGAACTCAACGTGGCGAAATGGCAAGTATCCGCCGCGGTAAACCTTATAGACGACGGCAACACGATACCGTTTATTTCCCGCTACCGCAAGGAAGCTACGGGCGAATTGAACGACGAGCAACTGCGCAAGTTGGACGAAAGACTGACGTATCTGCGCAACCTCGAAAGCAAAAAAGAACAAGTACTGAAAAGTATCGAGGAACAAGGACAGCTGACGGACGAACTGCGCGAACAAATAGAAGCGGCGGAAACTCAGGTGGCTGTGGACGACCTCTACCGCCCCTATCGTCCCAAACGCCGCACTCGCGCCACCATCGCAAAAGAAAAGGGCTTGGAACCGCTTTCCAACATAATTTTGCTGCAAATGACCGATGTGCCCGTGACCGAGATTGCAAAAGAATACGTCAACCCAGACAAAGGCGTAAACAGCGTCGACGAAGCCGTTGCGGGCGCGTTGGATATCATCGCCGAGTTCATAAGCGACAACTCCACCTATCGCACGGCGATAAGAGACCTTACGTTCCGTTTGGGCAAGATCACCTCCGCAGCAAAAAATCCCGAAGTAAAAACGGTGTACGACAACTACTACAAGTACGAAGAGTCGTTGGAAAAGATACAAGGGCACCGCGTGCTTGCCATAAATCGCGGCGAAACGGAAAAAGCGCTGACCGTGAAGATCGCTGCGCCGACGGAGCTGATAAACGATTATCTGGTGCGCCATGTCGTTACGCGTAAAAACCAATACACCGAGCCGCTGCTGACAGCCGCGGTCGCGGACAGTTACTCACGCTTGATAGAGCCGAGCATCGCCACTGAAATACGCAATATGCTTACCGAAAAGGCGGAAGAGGGCGCGATAGCCGTGTTCGGCAAAAATCTGGAACAGCTGCTTATGCAGCCGCCCATCGTAGGAAAGGCGGTACTCGGATGGGACCCCGCATTTCGCACGGGCTGCAAGTTGGCTGTCGTGGACGCTACGGGCAAGGTGTTGGAAACGGCGGTGATCTACCCCACGGCTCCCACCACTCCCGAAAAAATTGCACGAGCCAAGCTAACGCTTGCGACGCTTATCAAAAAGTACAACGTGTCGCTCATTTCCCTCGGCAACGGCACCGCTTCGCGCGAAAGCGAACAGGTGATCGTGGATCTGCTGCACGAAACGGGTCTGCCCGTGCAATACGTGATAGTCAACGAGGCGGGCGCAAGCGTCTACTCCGCAAGCAAGCTGGCAACGGAGGAATTTCCCGAATTCGACGTGGGACAACGCAGCGCAGCCAGCATTGCCCGCCGCTTGCAAGATCCGCTTTCCGAGTTAGTAAAGATAGACCCCAAATCTATCGGCGTGGGACAATACCAGCACGATATGAACCAAAAGAAGCTGGGCGAAACGCTCGGCGCCGTGGTAGAGGATTGCGTAAACCGCGTGGGAGTGGATCTCAACACGGCAAGCGCGCCGCTGTTGCAGTATATTTCCGGCATATCCTCCGCCATTGCCAAAAATATAGTCGCCTACCGTGAAGCGCACGGACGTTTTCGCAATCGCGAACAATTGTTGAAGGTGGACAAGCTCGGCGCAAAGGCTTATCAGCAATGCGCGGGATTTTTGAGAATAAGCGGCGGCGACAACTTTTTGGACGCGACGAGCGTACACCCCGAAAGCTACGAAGCGGCGCTAAGATTTATGCAAATGCAACACATCGCGCCCGAAAATATAGGCAATCTGCAAGGGCTGAGCAAAACGAAAATAAACTACGAAAAGCTGGCTCGCGAGCTGAATGTCGGAGAACCGACGCTCAGGGACATCGTCTCCGAATTGGAAAAACCCGCTCGCGACCCGCGCGACGAAATGCCCAAGCCCATATTGCGCAGCGACGTGTTGGAAATGAAGGATCTGAAAGAGGGAATGATACTGAAAGGCACCGTCCGCAACGTCATCGACTTCGGCGTGTTTGTAGACATAGGCGTACATCAGGACGGCTTGGTGCATATATCGCAGCTGTCCGCCACAAAGTTTGTAAAGCACCCGCTCGAAGTGGTAAAAGTAGGCGACGTCGTAGACGTAAAAGTGCTGTCGGTGGACCTCGACAAAAAACGGATATCCCTTACGATGAAAATCTGAAACCTAACCCCGAAAGCGCATACGACCATCTGCGCTTTCGGGTAAATACGCACAAAAACTCGACAGTATTTTCGATCGTTCGTGACAGTTTGCCGCTATTGTCCAAGTTGTGACAATTTGTTGACAGCAATATTCAAAACAACTATAATAGGATTTAGCAAATTTATTTGAGGATGTATGCAATTTTTCGAGCAATATATCGTTCATTACAAAAATATTGCAAACTGGGGTTATGTAGACTGGGTAAGCTTTGTCAATTCAGTCATCAGTTTGCTTATCGGTTTGCTGACCGTTCATTTTGTTGTTTTTGCAATAGTCGGTATTTTTGCGCATAAAAAATTTCCGCAAACGGATAAAAAACTCAAATACGGCGTTATTATTCCCGCACGAAACGAAGAAAAAGTAGTAGTCAACTTAATAAAAAGCATACAACAAAGCAACTATCCGCAGGACAAGTTGACAATTTTTGTAATAGCCCACAACTGCACCGACAAAACGGCGGAGGTAAGCCGCGACGCAGGCGCCGTGGTATACGAATACACAAATCCCGACGAATGTACTATGGGCTACGCTTTCAAATATCTGTTTTCGCAAATTCACAAGGACTACGACGTGAAAAGCTTTGACGGCTTTTTTCTGTTTAATGCCGACAATGTCGTGATGCCCGATTACTTCGACAAGATGAACGACGCGTTTGTCTATTACGAAGGCAAACAAGTAGTAACGTCATTTAGAAATACCAAAAATTTCGGTGACAATGCTCTCTCCGGCTGTTACGGAGTGATGTTTTTACAGGGCTGTATCGCCGAAGCAAGAGGCAGAACGCTGCTGGGCTGCTCCACTCGCGTGCAAGGGACCGGCTACGTGATCGGCAGCGATGTGGTCAAGGACGGCGTGTGGCCGTATGTGACGTTGACGGAGGATTGGGAATTTTCATCCGATCAAATTTTGCAGGGAAACAAGATAAAATACTGCGATGAAGCCGTGTTCTACGACGAACAACCGACCACTCTCAAAATAATGTGGAGACAACGTCTGCGTTGGGCAAGAGGACATCTGCTTGTTACACTGACGAAAAGTTGGCCGCTGTTTAAGGCTTTGTTTAAGCGCAAAACCAAAAACAGAGGCTCGGTTTACGATATTTGGGTAAATATACTGCCCATAAGCATAATTTCGGGCTTTCTGCTTGCGTTGCAGTTGATCATGTTGGGGTTATGCCCCGTTTTCAACGAAAATATTTTAACGGTATTTTTGAACAACCTGAAAAGCTTCGGCATAAACTTTGCACTACTGTACATATTCGGATCGCTGTACGGAATTGTTATAATGATCGTGGCAGGCAAACGATTGCCCAAAACCAACTTCTGGAACAAGCTGGTCACTGTTTTGACGTTTCCTCTGTTTGTGGCGCTGACTCCGATAATAGCGTTTATTTCGTTGTTTTGCAAAAATCTCGGCTGGAAAACGATACCTCACAAATCGGACGTAAAAATACAAGATATAAAGCTTATGGGCGGCTTTGCCACGCCAAACGACGAAACGGCGGCAAACAACGAGTCGGCTTTGTCGGACGAAACGGCGGCAGCTGCGATCGAACAGCAAAGCGGCGATATTCAAGAGGACGCCGACTGCGGCGAAAATGCACAAGAAACCCTTTCCTCTACCCTATAAACACCGAAAAAAAAGCCCGAAATGGGGCAAAAGCAAAAACCATATCGGCACAGCTTCAAAGCTGTGCCTTTTGTTGTAAAATTTTGTATATTTCCTCGGCGGCAAGCCGCGCTTTGACGACGGGCAACGGTTCAACAGGCATACAGTAAAATTGTTTGTCGTTGTCGCCGAAGCCTATTACGTCGCCCAACTCGTACCACAAAAAATCCGCTACGACGGAATAGGACGTTTTGGCGGGATGAACATAATTCAGCTCGCCGTCAGGCGTTGTGAGCTGAAAGCCCTCGATAGTGTGCGTGAGATGTCCGCGCCCGATGTCGTAAACCGCCTTGGTACCGCGCACGACATAAATGTTTACGTCGGCGTCCAATCGGTAAGTGCCCGACTCGATTTCTTTTCGCACACACTTGCGCTCCCAAGCATACCAATCGGGAATATGCTCTATTTCCGTCACATTGTTTACGGCTCGCATATATCCCAACTCCGTCAGTTCATATACCTTGTGACATTCGTGACAGATCAGCTTGTCGCCTTTGCCCTCCATACGCCCCTCGGTTCCGCAGCACGGGCACTTGTACAATACGCGCTCCAAATGATCGGCACGGAACGGTTCCGCAACAACGGTACCCGATTGCCGCTGCTGACGGAAATTGTCGAAATCAAAGCGCTTGGCTACCTCGGCGTTTATTTCTTCAACGGTCATTTTGTCTATCTGCTCGGCGGTAAGCATACATTCCATTGTGGTATAGACGTCTACATTGCGTTGCTGCAATCCGTTGTACAAGGGGTCGTACAAAAAATCGCCGTAAGTTGTGATCATTACCACGGGCACTCCAAACAGCTTGATACACTTGCCCAATCCGAAGGGCAGCACCGTTGTCGTGCCGTCTATGCTGTAACCCGCTTCGGGATACATAAGCACGGACGTGTGAAGCTTGTCAAAACAGTATTTCATCTGCCGGACAAGCTTGACGTCGGTGACGAACTTTGTTGTGGGAATACATCCCAACGCGGAAAGCAGTCCGCGCTTACCCACAAATGCGTCGTTGGTGGCAACTATGTTGAAACGGCAGGGAATTATCCGCTCGGCGATCTTCAAATCGAGAAAGCCGGAATGGTTCATCAAATAAAGACAAGGGCGTTTACGCAGCTGTTCCATACCGTGGCTGTCGCACCGAAAATCAAGCTTTTTCAACTCATCGGCGCATATTACGTTTATCAAAGCACGAAGAAGCCTGCTCGGACGGCGCGTTTTCAAGGGTCGCTCGGCGGGCAATGCCATTACTTCTTTGTAGGTTAGTTTTTTTACTTTTGTTTTCAAGACAATGTTTCCCGTTTTATTTTAGTATGATCCAATTTGCAAAATGCCCACAAAAGGGGCTGTCGCAAGTGGACAAAATTCACTTACGGCAGTCCTTGTTTTTGAGTGTTTTTACAAATCAACATGGT
>CANQCN010000046.1 GCA_947589685.1 uncultured Clostridia bacterium | reverse complement strand
CCGCAGAAAGAGGGATCAAACCGATTCAATTATATGTTGGGAAAATACCTACACCCCAACATTTGACATAGAGCCTTTATTTTACCGTCGATTGCGAACGCGTTGCGCAGCAGCAAGCAATCGACCGCCGCACATGTGGTCGGAATCTTTTTACATCAATCTCTGTGCAGCTCCGCCTTGATACGCCTTACCCCCGCCGAAGAGGACTGCTCTTTCGTTATCGTAAAGCGTCCGAGTTCGCCCGTGTTGGAGGCGTGAGGTCCGCCGCAGATCTCCTTGCTGAAATCTCCCATCGTGTACACCTTGACGACCTCGCCGTAACGGTCGCCGAAAAGTCCTATCGCGCCCGTTTTGCGCGCCTCCTCGATGGGCATTTCTTCGCATGTGACGGGAAGCTTGCGCTCTATCGCTTCGTTTACAAGCCGCTCCGTCTCGGCTATCTCATCCGCGGTCATAGGACGCGAAAAACTGAAATCGAACCGCAAACGCTCCGGCGTGATGTTGCTGCCCTTTTGCTTGACCTCGTCTCCGAGAACGCGTCTAAGCGCCGCCTGCAACAGGTGCGTGGCAGTGTGCAGATAGGTGGTCTCGATGCCGCCGCCTTCCGCCATGCCGCCCTTGAAGCGCTGTTCGCTGCCGGCGTGAGACTTGGCTTGATGTTCGGCAAACTTTTGCTTGAAGCCCTCCACGTCCACCGTGTAACCGTTTTCCGCAGCCAACTCAACCGTCATCTCCACGGGGAAACCGAATGTGTCGTACAGCTTGAATGCCGTTCCTCCCGGCACGACGTTGCCGGGAATGTGAGAAATGACCTTGAAAAATTCCTTTTCGCCCGCGACAAGCGTTTTGACAAAACGTTCTTCTTCCTTGTCCAACTCGTCTACGATCTTGTCCGCGTTGGCGACAAGCTCGGAGTACACGTCGCGATATACGTCGATGTAAACGCGCGCTATCTGCGAAATGCTGCCCTTTGGCATTTCCAACGCGTTAGCCATGCGCACCGCGCGGCGTATGAGCCGTCTTAGCACGTAACCTTGGTCGACGTTGCTCGGCACCACCCCTACGGGATCGCCCAACAAAAACGTCGCGGTACGAACGTGGTCGGCTATTATGCGCATTGCCTTGGTGGTTTTGGCGTCGCTGCCGTAGACTTTGCCCGAAAGTTCGGTTATCTTTGCCAACGCGCCTTGGAACAAGTCTATGTCGTACACCGACTTCAAGCCGTTGAGCACGCAAACGGTACGTTCCAGACCCATACCCGTATCCACGTTTTTTTGCGCGAGAGGGGCGTATGTACCGTCCGATCTGCGGTTGTACTGCATAAAGACATTGTTCCAAATTTCAAGATATTTTCCGCAGTCGCAGCTCGGATCGCAGTGATCGGAGCAGGCGGGTTTGCCCGTATCCCAAAAGATCTCCGTATCCGGTCCGCAGGGACCCGTTGTGCCCGCGATCCACCAATTGTTCTTTTTCGGAAGGTAGAATATGCGTTCCTTGGGGATACCGCACTGCTCCCACACCTTTGCCGAATCGTCGTCGCGCGGCGCGTCCTCGTCGCCCGCAAACACCGTGACGGATATGCGATCGGGATCCAAACCGAGATACTTTTTGTCCGTCAGAAATTCGTAGCTCCAAGCAATGGACTGATGATTGAAATAATCGCCCAACGACCAATTGCCCAGCATTTCGAAAAACGTAAGGTGGCTGTCGTCGCCCACTTCTTCTATATCGCCCGTGCGGACGCATTTTTGAACGTCGGTAAGGCGTTTGCCCGCGGGATGTTTTTGCCCCAAAAGATAGGGTATCAACGGGTGCATGCCCGCGGTGGTAAACAAAACGCTTGGGTCGTTTTCGGGAATGAGACTTGCCGATTTGATGACGGCATGTCCGCGTTCGCTGAAAAATCCCAAAAATTTTTCTCTCAAAAGCTGTGAAGTTATTTTCATCTTACACTCCTTAAAACATTACAAAAGACCACGACTGAACAATGGTCTTTTGGGTCAGATCGTCGATATTGTAAAAGCGCTTACTTGCGTTCCTTCAATACCTTTGCCCGCGAGCAAAGAGACATAAAGAAGAACACCAAATAATACAGCGGAATGCTCCAAACCGCGTAGCCTATCGAATAGCCGTCGGTAAGAGCGAACGCTTTGGACAGCCAAGAAAGAGATTCGGGAATGTCGAGCGTGCTGAAAATAAAGATCAATCCCGCCGACAGCGCCGAAACGCAGCACATCGCAAGATAGTACCAACCTATGAGCTTGTTGCGTTTGTCGTTGACGATACGAGCGATACAAACGGCGAGCTGGATAGCCATGGTAAACGCGGTTATCACCACAAGCACGGAAATAATGCAGTTTGCAACGCCGAACGAGGACAGATTGCCGTCCAACGCGGCGGAAAATGCCGCGGAAATGCAGTCGCCTCCGTACCACAATTCGACGTTGTCCGAGCCTGCCGTTACCAAGCCCTTGTCGAAGTCGGCAAGTCCTTGCGGACGGAACAGCATATTGCCGCTGCCCAAAGGTACCAAAATATAATAAGCGAGCAACAGTATCAGCACGAGAGAGGCTATCGCCCAACCTCTTCCGCCTTTGATCTTGTAAACTTTTTTGCCGCGCGCTTCGGAAGCCGAACGAGAATCGACGGGCTTCGCGGCGGGCGCAGTCTGCTGCAAGGTCACAAAGGAATATCCGCAGGTGCAAACGCTGTCGTGAGCGTCCACTTCCTTGCCGCACTTGGGACATATCTTCGTTTGCCAGCCCACTTTGAGTTCCGCGCCGCAGTTGCGACAGAAATTTGCCATGGGACTGTTGTGCGCATGACACTTGTGACAAATCACCGGTTCTTCGGGAACTTTGAGCTGTCCGCCGCAACGTGAACAGTACTTTGCGCTCAACGCATTGCTGTTGCCGCAGCGCGGACATATATTGTAGCTGTTAGCGCCGTTCATGGGCACCTCCTAAACCTTTTTCCTTTGTCCGCAATTGGGACAAAACAAATCCTCTTTTTCGTTGACATGCTCGCAGTTGGGGCAAGTCCATTTTTCCACTTTGTCGGGAGAATCGCCCTCGAAGCTGTAACGGCATTTGGCGCAAAAGGCGCTGTCCGCGGGGTTTTCCGCACCGCATTTGGGACAGTACTTTTTGATTTCCTCGATTTCCAATTTGAGTCCGCAGTTTACGCAAAAGGGTTCACTGTCGGGATTCAATGTGCCGCAGTTGGGGCAAATAACGCTTTTGCCTTTGACGTCTTCGAGATAGGCTTGTCTTACGATAAGGTCGCCGAGATTGCGGCTTTCGTGCGTGACCTGCAACTGTTCCGTTTCGGCGTCGGCAAGAGAACCGAAACAATATGTACACAGATCCGCTTCCATTTTGTTGAGCCGTCCGCAATGAGGACAGACCTTGCGCTCCACAACCCTGTGACTGTGCAGATTTGCCACGCTTACGCCGCATTTTTGACAAAATATAGCGGTAATGGGCACCAACGAACCGCAATGAGGACAACGCGCCATCTCGGATGGAATAGACATCGCCCCCGTTGCAAATCCCGTGGACAATTCGTCTTTGAGATTGATGGGGACGGGAGTGTAACCCTCAGGCGCAGTGTCCAACGCCTTACCGCAGTTGGTGCAATGCTGATAAGTTTTGTCGTTTATCGCGCCGCAGTAAGGACACGCCGTCTCTTCCTGAATTGTGAAGTTGTTTCCGCCGCAGTTGCAACAGTACAACGAATCGTTGACGTTGATCTCACCGCAGTTTTTGCATACTTTCATATTGCCCGTCCTTTTAAATTACAATTATTTATTATACATTGTTTTGCATATATTGTCAAGACGTTTACATAGCGGCGAATCGCGTCACTTGGCGGGATTGAAGCTGTCTTTGAGCGACACTATCTCGTTGAATACAAGGTTCTTGCCCTTGCTGTCGCGATCCAACACATAGTAGCCCACGCGCATAAACTGAAAACGGTCTCCGACTTTTGCCAAAAGCAGACTTTGCTCCGTTTTGGCTTGCACTATCTGCATGCTGTCTGCATTGAAACGCTCGTTGAAATCGGTCACGCCGTCCACGGCGTCGGTAAGCAGACTTTGAAGCTTTCTTACCGTCACATCGGCGCACGTTGCCGCGTCCACCCATTGAATCACACCCTTGACCTTCATGCCGCTGACGTCCTCGCCCGACTTGGAGTTGGGCACGACGGAGCAGCGCAGCTCGGTGACGTTGCCGTCGCCGTCCGTAAGCGCCTCGTCGCAATGAATGATATACGCGCCCTTCAAGCGTACGTAGCCGTCCGGTTTGAGTCGGTAATATTTCGGCGGGGGCACAAGCTCAAAGTCGCTGCGGTCGATGTAAATTTCCTTGGAAAAGGGCACCGATCTGTAAGTTATCGTCTCGGCGTTGCCGTTGTTTTCCACCTGCAACGTTTCCGCGCCGTCGTAGTTGGTAAGCACCACTTTCAACGGATCGAACACCGCCATCACGCGGTTGGCGGTACGGTTGAGATAGTCTCTCACGCACGATTCCAGATAGCTTGATTGCACTTCGCTGTTGGCTTTGGATACGCCTATGCGCTCGCAAAAATCACGTATCGCTTCGGGCGGATAACCTCTGCGGCGTATGCCGGAAAGCGTCGGCATGCGGGGATCGTCCCAACCCATCACCTTGCCCTCGTCCACCAGCTTTTTGAGATAACGTTTGGACATTATCGTATTGGTGATGTTGAGACGCGCAAATTCTATCTGCTGCGGAAGAGGATCGGGAAATTCGCACTCGCGCACCACCCAATCGTACAAAGGACGATGATCTTCGAACTCCAACGTGCAAATAGAGTGGGTTATGCCCTCGTACGCGTCCTCTATCGGGTGCGCGAAATCGTACATCGGGTATATGCACCACTTGTCGCCCGTGTTGTGATGCGCGGCGTGCAGTACGCGATATATGACGGGGTCTCTCATATTGAGATTGGGAGAAGCCATGTCGATCTTTGCGCGAAGCACCTTTGCGCCGTCGGCATAAACTCCGTCGCGCATTTCGAAAAACAGTTTCAGGTTCTCTTCCGCGCTGCGGTTGCGATAGGGGCTTTCTATACCCGGCTCGTACAGCGTGCCTCTGCGCTCGCGTATCTCGTCCGCCGTTTCGTCGCTGACGTAGGCAAGTCCCTTTTTTATCAGCTTGACGGCGCAGTCGAACATCACGTCGAAGTAATCGCTCGCGTACAGCAGCTTGTCCCAACTAAAACCGAGCCATCGTATATCTTCCTTGATGGATTCGACATACTCAACGTCCTCTTTGCTCGGATTGGTGTCGTCAAAACGCAAATTGCATTTGCCGCCGTACTTGGCTTTGATCCCGAAATTGATGCACAAGCTTTTTGCGTGCCCGATATGCAGATAGCCGTTCGGTTCGGGCGGAAAACGCGTGTAGACCTCGCTTACCTTGCCGCTTGCCAAATCGCCGTCGATGATATCTTCGATAAAATTTTTGAATTCGCTCATATATGTATCCTTTTTCAGTCCTCGTTTTTGTCGTCTTTGATAAATGTGCCTTCGTTCGCCTCGGTGTATTCCGGCTCGGCTTCGGGCGTCGACGGCTGCGGCTCGGTAGAAACGACGGGCGTTATATGAATGTTGTGACGGTTGAGATAGTCGTCATCCACAAAACGCACGATTTTGCCCAGCCAATACAGCGGCATGCTGCCCGTTTCGCCGTTGCGGTGCTTGGCGATTATCAAGCTGAATTTCGCCGAGCCGTTGTCGGCGGTTTCCTTGTGGATAAACATAACTATATCCGCGTCCTGCTCGATAGCGCCCGACTCCCTCAGGTCGCTGAGTACAGGCTCGCCTCCGCCGCTTTCCTTGCCCTTGATGTTGCGTATCTCCGCGTCGCGCTTCAACTGCGACAAAGCGAGAATGGGCACGTTGAGTTGTTTTGCAAGCTTTTTTAGAGAACGGGATATTGCCGCCACCTCTTGCGTACGACCGTCGTTGCGATTTTTCTCCTTGTCGTCGCCGTTCATCAATTGCAGATAGTCGATGACTATAAGATCCAAGCCGTGCTGCGCTTTGAGTCTGCGGCATTGCGAGGCGATCTCCGCCGTGGTAATATCGGTTTTTTCGTTGCCGAAAATGTGCATTTGGGAGCAGATAGTATCCTGCGCCACTCTCAACTTGGACAAATCGGATACGCCGCCGGGAAGCTGTCCGCTTTTGATATATTCGAGCGGAACGGTGGACATGCTCGAAAGCAAACGTTCTATCAACTGTTGGTTGGACATTTCCAGACTGAACACCGCGACCGTTTTGCCGCTTTTTGCCACATGCTCCACCATGTTCATCGCCAATGCGGATTTGCCCACGCCCGGACGCGCGGCAAGTATGACAAGCTCGCCGCCGTGCAAGCCGTTTGTCATACGATCCAGCCACTTGAAGCCCGTTTCTATACCGCGGAACATTCCCGGATTTTTGAAACGCTCGTTGATCTGCATAAGCGTGCGTCCCGTTTCCTCGGACAGTGATACCAATCCTCCGCCCGACTCGCCCTGCGACAGATTGAAAATTTCCTCCTCGGCATAGGTGATAACGTCCTCGGCGCTGGCGTAACTGCGCGCCTTTTGAGAAACCTCTCCGCAAATACGTATCAGCTGTCTCATCTTGGAGGCGCGGATCACTATCTGCTTGTACTCTTCGAAGTTGGCTGTGCCGGGCAAAAAATCGTTTAACCGCGTGATGTAATCTATATCGCCCACGTCGGCAAGCTTGCCGTTGCGACGAAGGTGATCGATAAGCGACGTGAGATTGACTGTGTTGTTTTTGGTCTCGTCTCCGACGCGCCGCGTAACGGAATTGATCTCTTTCATCGCGGAAAATATCGTCGCGTGGTTGTTTTGATAAAAGTCTTCGGGTTTGAGCGCCGCGATTATATCCGCCTGAAACGTTTCGTCGCGCAAAATACAGCAAAGTATGCTTTGCTCCGCCTCTACGCTGTTGGGCATGGTAACGATCTGCGGTTGTTCCTTTTTGGTAGGCATCCTTTTCTCCTTGGCTTTCGGGCGCAAAAGTACGTTTTGCACCTACTTTGGTAGAATAATTATACTTGATTTACCGCCATAAAGCAATAAATTATAATAAATTGGATAAAAGTTTTTGCGACAAATATTTATTCTTCGCCGCTTTGCTCTCGTTGCAAACCGCCGCGGGCTACGACCGCGTCCACGCGCTTGTAGCTGTTTACGCGGATGAGCTTGGTGTCCGTAAGCTTGCCGTTCAAGTAATATTTGAGATACGACTTGGTTTTGACTCCGTCCGAGCCGCTCACCAACACTTTCATTTGGTCGGTATACACCAAATCGGGATATTTTTGCCGATCGGTGACGTACGTCGTGGCGAATTTGTCGCGGATCTCGACATTTTCCCTCACGATCTTGTACGGGTTAGGCTCGCCGTAAACGCTGAAAGTAATCGTTTTGTCCCGCACCTTTGCCGCGATATAGACGGGGTGATCCGTATCGTTGACGAAAGTCAGATCCGCCGCGCCGTAGCTGACCATGGCGTCGAAGCCCGCCATCACATAGCTCGACACCAACGAATGCTGCACCGCCTTGGGCACGAAACCCGCGAGCAGCAGCGCGTTGTACAGCGTGGTGGATACCTGGCATACACCGCCGCCCACGCCCTCGGCGTAATTGCCGTCAAGTATCACTTTGGAGGTTTTGTAGCCGTTGGCTACGGTACGGTCGCCCACCGTTTCATTGAAAGAAAAGCTTTCTCCCGCGCCGACGGTGACGCCGTCGAGACTGCTTGCCGCAAGCGCGATATTGTGCGCTCTGTTTGCCCCGCTGCTGCGAAAGGACGTGCCGAAAGAACCGCGCAACACCGTGTTGCGTTTGAGCTGTTCTGCGCTCAGCGCCTCGTCTACGATCAGCGGAAGCTCGATTTTTATCGGTTTGCCGTCCGATTTCAACATTTCATCGAACAGCTTTCGGGCATTTATTTCCACCCCATCTTGACTTTTTCGGTAAGAAAAGCCGTTTTTGCCGAATTCCGTTTCCGCGTCCTTGCGCGTACGGCGAACGTAATCGAAGTGCTGCAAAACGTCGTCGAAATCGGGCAGGATGTAGTTGTAAACGGCGCGTTCGGGCAAGCCCTCGGCAAGCAGAGCGTCGCAAAACTCGCGCTTTTTTCGCGAGCCGAGATAAAATCCCCGTTGCTGCGATCGATCCGACAATTCGTCTGCTTTGTCGGCGAGATTGTAGCGGAAAACGTCGCCGTCGTATACCACCTCCGCGCATACGTTCCAGGGCTTTACCTCTGCAAAGGCGCTCTTGCAAACAAAAGCGCTCGCGAACAAAGCGAGCGCAAGCGTAAAAACAACGTAAAATTTCTTCATATACCCAATACCTTGCGAGTGTAACCGTTTGGCAAAAAACTTTTTACGCCTATTTCGATACCGTGCGCGTAGTCGTGAAAATCGCTTCCGCCGGTAATTATAAGCTTGTATTTTTTCGCCATACGGGCGTAGTAGCTACGCTCGTAGGTATTGTGTGCAAAATAGTTGGCTTCAATACCGGACAAGCCCGCCGCGACCAACGTTTTGAGAAATTTTTCGAATTGCGGCTTGTCGAGGCGTAACTGCTTGGGATGCGCAAGCACAGGTATCCCGCCGAAACGCAGCGTAAGCCGTATGGCTTCTGCGGGAGTGAGCCTGCGGGTCTGAGCATAACAGCATTTGCCCGCGCCGAGATACTTGTCAAAGGCTTCGGAAACGCTTTCGCAGTAGCCCAGACGCACCATTTCCCGCGCGATCACGGGACGCCCCACCGAGCCTTGCGTTTGCGCGCAAAGAGCGTCCAGATCTATCGGAAACCCTTGTTGCGAAAGCTTGACGGCTATCGCCTTGTTGCGGGCGTCGCGCAGCTCCGCAACCTGTTTCATCGCAATTTCCAGCTTGGGATCGTCCACGTCGACGTTGTAAGCAAGCACATGCACGTCCATGCCGTTGTGTACGGTGGAAAGCTCTGCGCCGACGACGTATTTCAACCCTATCGCGCTCGCACGCTCGCGCGCACGACGCGTACCCTCGAATGTGTCGTGATCGGTGACGGAAATGCAATTCAATCCGCGTTCCTTTGCCATATCCGTCAACGCTTCGGGGGTAAATATGCCGTCCGACATATTGGAATGTAAGTGCAAATCGCATTTCATACGACAAATATACCAAATTCCGCAAAATGTGTCAACTCGCAAGCGGCGATCGATTTTATTTACGATTTCGGCAAAAGCAAAAAGACAAGACGCTTTGCGCAAACGAAACGAATGATGTTGCGCGCAAACTATTGAAAAAATTTTTGTTTTCTGCTATACTTAATAAAAATTTATAAGCTATTGCAAATTGTATAATATTGTTTGCATAAAAACTATCCGAAATATGAAAAAACTTGTCCCTACGCCCGAATTGCTTGAATTTTTCCGCTCTCGCCCCGATATGCTTATTTTCGAGGGATACTGTCGTTTGACAGACGAAGCGACCCTTTGGCAAAACGGCGACAGCTTTGCTCTTGCGGCAAAGATAGGCGACGTGTACAAATGCTGTTTTGCCACCGAAGATACGAGCTTTGTAAACCAAGTGATAGCGCCCCTTTGCGGAAAAGTGGAGCTTTGCGGCGTGGATACGCGCATAACGGACGCTTTGCGCGACAGCTACGATTACGAATACGAAACGCATTGCTATCTGTGCGTATGGAACGGGGATGCGTTGCCCCACAAAAATATTCTCGAAATATCCCCAATGTCTCCCCTATACGCGCAGATAATATCTGACGGCACTCACTACCACGCGCCGCTGTCGGAAATAAAAGAGTGCCTCGAAAGACACCCGTCGGCTGCCGTCTACATTGACGGCAAACCCGTTTGTTGGTGCTTGTGCCACTTGGAAAAAAGTCTCGGCATGCTGTACACCCTGCCCGAATATCGTCATCGGGGTTACGCGCTCGAAGTAATGACCGCGCTGTGCAACGAGGTGATCGCTCGCGGAGACATTCCCTTCGCTTACATCGTGACGGACAACGCGGCGTCGTTGAACCTTGCCGAAAAATACAATCTCAAACGGGTAAAGCGCGCCGACTACTTCCGTTTTGAAAAGATTGGATAGCTACGCGATAAGTCGAGATAAACGAGGTCGCCTTGTAACGCAAGCCTCGATCGTGAAAATCAAAAGAAAAGGAGTTAATATATGTTTTCTGCTCTCGGAGTTACTTTTGCGGAAATTCTCAAAAACGAATGGCTGGGCATAGTTGCTTCCGCATTTGTGCTGGTATCGTTTTTGTTCAGCAAACAGACCATCACGCGTCTGATAAATATCTGCGGCTGCGTGGCGTTTGTCATATACGGCATATTGCTACCCGCCTACTCCACCGCCTTTATGAACGCCGCGCTCATCATCGTGCATATCGTATTTCTCGTAAAGGACTACCTTGCCAAGAAAAAAGCAAAGCGGCAAGCGGAATTGCCCGACAGCGGCGACCGAGACGGCGACGAGGAGGTTTTTGACTTGACAAGCTGTGACGAAGCGTCGGACAACGACTCTGCCGCCGAAACAAAGAAAATAACCGACAATATCTCATCCGAAAACCGGCCGCAACCGCAAGAAGCCGCTGCAAAGAACGACAACGATTGAACGCCGCACCGCTTTTTACGCGCGGCGTTTCTCAACACACGTGACCGCCCGATACGTTTACGTTTTCGATACGCCTACAAACCGAATACCTTGCAAAAAGCGGTAAATTGTCAAACTAAGTGCAACACCCGTTATATGAAAAGACAACGGATTTTCCGTTGCCTTTTTGGTTTATAAAGGAAAAAGAATGTATCAAACAGTCGATATGCCGTTCAAGGGTTTTACGGTGACGCTGCCGCTCCATAGCGTCTTGTCGCCGAAAGAAATCGACACGGAAATTTTTATCGAGTCATCTCCGCTCGCCGCAAATTCCAAACTTTTTACGCTTAAA
>CANQCN010000045.1 GCA_947589685.1 uncultured Clostridia bacterium | reverse complement strand
GTTGAGCTTGTTACTTCGTATGCCCGCACAGTGCGGGCCGTTATGCTCGGACATTGTCCTGCGCGGCGTTCGTCGCTACGCTCCTCGGCGAAACCACTTCGCTCGTTGCGCTTTGCGCAACCTTCGTCCGTCGGACGAAATACTCTTCCAAGTTATTTAATTGATTTTTTGTTGAGCTTGTTACTTCGTATGCCCGCACAGTGCGGGCCGTTATGCTCGGACATTGTCCTGCGCGGCGTTCGTCGCTGCGCTCCTCGGCGAAACCACTTCGCTCGTTGCGCTTTGCGCAACCTTCGTCCAACGGACGAAATACTCTTCCATAATATTTAATTGATTTTTTTGTTGAGCTTGTTACTTCGTATGCCCGCACGACGTCGATCATCAATGGGGTCTTTCATATTATATCAATACTGCAACGATGTGTCAAACTGTTTGTTAAAATTTGTCCAAAATAGATTACTGCGCAAACATTGCTTTTTTTGTTCGTTGTTGATATAATTATACACGGTAGCGCACAAAGGGGCGCAAGGGCGGCGTTTTTGCAACGCTTGCAACGGGAGAAAACAATGAAACACATCGACATCAAACGGATATTTGACAGCTACAAAGAGTTTATCGACAAGCAGATCACCGTCTGCGGTTGGGTGCGCACTGCGCGCGACTCCAAAAACGTCGCTTTTTTGGAAGTAAACGACGGCACTTGTCTCAAAAATTTGCAAACGGTGATAGACAAATCTCGCTTTGACGACAAGGTTACAAGCGAATTTTCGGTGGGCTGCGGCGTAAAGCTCGTCGGCAAGCTGGTGGAGTCCGCGCAAAACGTCTGCGAGCTGCAACTCGACTCTTACGAGGTTTTGGGCGAATGTCCCGCCGATTATCCGCTGCAAAAAAAGCGTCACACCTTGGAATTTTTGCGTACTATGCCTCATTTGCGGGTTCGCACCAACACGATGCTCAACGTGCAGCGTGTGCGCTCCGTACTGAGCTATGCCACGCACGTTTATTTTCAGACAAACGGTTACACCTACGTACACACGCCCATTATCACGGGCAGCGACTGCGAGGGCGCGGGCGAAGTGTTCAACGTAACCACCAAGCGTTGGAACGACACTGCGGCTTGCGAGGAGGACTACTACGCCGACGATTTCTTCGGCAAAAAAGCCTTTCTTACCGTGTCGGGGCAGTTGGAGGGCGAATCCGCCGCCATGGCGTTGGGCAAAATTTATACTTTCGGGCCCACTTTTCGTGCGGAAAACTCCAACACGTCGCGCCATGTAGCCGAGTTTTGGCAAGTGGAGCCGGAGGTGGCTTTTGCCGAGCTTGACGACATCATCGAGATCGTCGAAGGTTACGTCAAATTTATCGTGGGTTACGTTTTGGAACACTGCCGCGCCGAGCTGGACTTTTTTGAACGTTTTTACGAAAAAGGGCTTATCGACAAGCTTACCAACGTGGTGGAATCCGACTTTGTCGTGTTGGACTACACCGACGCCGTCAAGCAGCTGCAAGAAGCGCCCGTTCGGTTTGTGTACGCTCCCGTTTGGGGCGCCGAACTGCAAAGCGAGCACGAGCGGTATCTCACCGAGCAAGTGTACAAAAAGCCCGTGTTCGTCACCAACTACCCCAAGGACGTCAAGGCGTTTTATATGAAGCAAAATCCCGACGGCAAAACGGTCGCCGCCACCGACCTGCTTGTGCCCGGCATAGGCGAGATCGTCGGTTGCAGCGAGCGCGAAACGGACTACGACAAGCTTGTGACCGCCATGCGCGGCAAGGGCATAACGGTAGAGGGCTACAAGCAGTATCTGGATCTGCGCACCTACGGCTCGGTACCGCACAGCGGTTTCGGCATGGGGTTGGATCGTATGGTGATGTATCTTACGGGAATGTCCAACATCCGCGACGTGCTGCTGTATCCGCGCGCACCCAAAGAGTTGAAATAGCATCAGACGGCAAGACGCAATGTCTTGCTGTTTTTTGTCATTTTTTGTCAAACGATTTTTTGCCCGCGCAAAACCCGCAACAATTGACAAAAGTGCTATGTTGGGGTATTATTTTAGGGATGAAAAAACCTTCTGATATTTATATATTGGGCATAGAAAGCTCCTGTGACGAAACCGCCGCCGCGGTGGTAAAAAACGGACGGGAAATTTTGAGCAACGTGGTGCTGTCGCAAATCGATATTCATCGACTTTTTGGCGGAGTCGTGCCCGAAATTGCCTCGCGCAATCACGTGCAAGCGGTGGACGTGGTGACCAAGCGGGCGTTGTCCGAAGCAAAAGTTTCGCTCGACGCCGTCGACGCCGTTGCCGTCACCTACGGCGCGGGACTTGTCGGCGCTTTGCTTGTGGGGGTATCCTACGCAAAGGGACTTGCGCAAGCGACGGGCAAGCCGCTTGTCGCCGTCAACCATATCGAGGGGCACGTGTGCGCCAACTATCTTACCTATCCCGACCTTGCACCTCCTTATATATGCTTGCTTACCAGCGGCGGACACACGGCGATAGTCAACGTTCGAGATTACGAGCAATACGACGTGGTGTGTTCCACGGTGGACGACGCGGTGGGCGAGGCGTTCGACAAGGTGGCTCGCGTGTTGGGCTTGCCCTATCCCGGCGGACCGCAAATAGACCGTCTGGCGCGGCAAGGAAAGCCCGTTTATCCTTTTCACTCGGTAGTCACAAGCAACGGAAATTTCAGTTACAGCGGGCTTAAAACCGCCGTTATCAACCTTTTGCACAACGCCGAGCAGCGGGGCGAGAAAATTTCTTCCGCCGACGTTGCCGCAAGCTTCACTTGCGCCGCCATCGACGGCTTGGTGGACAGGTTGAAACGCGAAGTTGTTTCTACCGACGCGCATATCGTCGCCGTTGCGGGCGGCGTGGCTGCCAACAGCTATCTGCGCTCTCGTCTGGCGGATATGGAGCGTTGCGGCTTGCGGGTGTGTATGCCCCAACTGTCTTTGTGCGGCGACAACGCCGCGATGATCGCTTCGCGAGGCTATTTCGGCTATATCAACGATCGCTTTGCCGATCTTACGCTAAACGCGTGTCCCACGCTTAAATTGCGCGGCGAAAAACCGCATCATTGAACCATGAAAAAGAACAAAGGTACTCTTATTCGATACACCCCCGACATCAACGAGGGGCTTACGGAGCTTGACGTCCGTCTCAGGCGCGAAGCCAAGCTGGTAAATCGCACAAAAAAAGTAGTGGGTAAAAGCTACTTGCAGATCTTTTTTTCCAATATATTTACCTTTTTCAATTTGATGGGCTTCATCATATTTTTGCTTATGCTGTTGTGCGGCAGCGTCGTAAATATGATGTTTGTGGTCATCATCGTCGCAAACACGGCGATAGGAATCATTCAGGAGATACGCAGCAAGCTTGCCGTGGAAAAGCTTTCCATAGTGTCCGAGCCCGCCGTCGAGGTGGTGCGCGACGGCAGAAAACAGACCGTTCCCACCAAAGAAATAGTAGTGGACGACGTGTTGCTTCTTTCCGCGGGCAAGCAGATATGTTGCGACAGCGAACTGCTCGTGGGCGAAGTGGAAGTAAACGAATCTATGCTTACGGGCGAAAGCGAACCCGTCAAAAAACGTCGCGGAGACATATTGTACAGCGGCAGTTATATCGTCAGCGGCAACTGTACGGCGCGCTGCGACAAGGTGGGGCGCGACAATTACGCCGAACAACTGTCCGCGCGCGTCAAAAAAGCCAAAATGCCCGACAGCGAGTTGATGAAAGGCATTCGTCGGATAATAAAATTTCTGTCCGTTATCGTTTTTCCGTTGGGTATCGCCACGTTTTTTTGCAGCGAGCAAATGCGCGCTCTGCTCGGCAGCGGCACAAACGTCTGGACAGGCTACTTTGACAAAGTACCCGAAGTCGTAAACGCCGTCAACGGCGCATTGAAAGCTATGAGCGGCAGTATGATAGGAATGATACCCAGCGGCATGGTGTTGCTTACCAGCGTCGCTTTGGCTGTCGCAGCCTTGAAGCTTGCCCGCAAAAAGGTGCTTGTGCGCGAATTACCCTGTATAGAAATGTTGGCGCGCGTGGATACGCTTTGCCTCGACAAAACGGGCACGATAACCGACGGCAGCATGACGGTGGAACGTATCATACCCATCGGCAAAACGTCGGAAGAGGAAATATGCCGCTGGATAAAAAGCATTCTTGCGGCGACGGGCGACGACAACATGACCGCGAAGGCGCTCAACGACTATCTTAAAGACGTTGAACCGTACGACTGTTCGGTAGCGTTGCCCTTTTCGTCGTCGCGCAAGTACAGCGCGGCAACTCTCGCGGGCAAGGGCACTGTGGCGCTCGGCGCGGCGGAGTTTATGTTCAAGCGCACGGGCAAAGAGTTTTCCAAGCAGTGCAACGAGCTGCTTGCGCAGGGAATGAGAGTGCTTGCCGTCGGGCGCAGCGACAAGGCGTTGAAGGACGGCGCGGCGGAGGGGTTGGAGCCTGTCGCGATAGTCGTTTTGCAGGATACCGTCAGACCGGACGCAACGGAGATAATCAAGTGGTTTCGCGACAACAACGTCGACGTAAAGATAATATCCGGCGACAATCCGCTGTCCGTCTCGGTGATAGCCGCCAAGGTGGGCGTAAAAAACGCGGAAAAGTACATTTCCCTGGAAGGTCTTACCGATGAACAGGTTGCGGACGCAGCCGACAAGTATACCGTTTTCGGGCGCGTCACTCCCGAACAAAAGGCGATCCTCGTCCGCTCTATGAAACGTGCGGGACGAACCGTCGCGATGACTGGCGACGGCGTAAACGACATACTCGCCATGCGCGAAAGCGATTGCGCCATTTCCGTCGGGTGCGGTACCGACGCCGCCAAAACCGTGGCGAATCTGGTGCTTACCGACAACAAATTCGGCTCTATGCCCAAGGTGGTGGCGGAGGGACGTCAGGTAGTCAACAACATTCAAAACAGCTCGTCGCTGTTTTTGATGAAAACGTCTATGACGGTGCTTACCACGCTGTTGTGTTTGTGCATGCTCGTCACCTATCCCTTTGAACCGCAGCATTTGTATGCGGCAGAGTTTTTCGTGATAGGCATTTGCTCGTTTTTGCTCGCGCTCAAACCCAACCATGCCATCATCAAGGGCGGTTTTATTCCCAACACGCTCAAACGCACGCTGCCCAGCGGCATAGCTATGTTTTTGTCCGTGGCGATGACCTACGCATTCAAAGACGTGCTTGGGCTCACTTCCCAACAAATTTCCACCGTCGCGATGTTATCCATGACGGCTACCGGCGTGGTGGCGCTGTGGATATTGCTGTATCCCTACGGTTGGTACAACTTGATGGTGGGCGCGGTCGGCACCGTGGGCACCGTGCTTTGCTTCTGCATTTTCCCATCGGCGTTGAAGCTCATTGCGGATATTTTCGGGCAGACGGAAGTCGTTTCTATGATAGTGCCGATAAGCGGCTATTCAATATTGTTTATAGCGATCGACGCTTTCGTTATGGGCGTGCTTATCGTATGCTTGAAGCTTGCTTTGCCCGCCGTCGAAAAAGCCGTTTTGCGCCGCAGAAGGGCGGCAAAAGCCCCTTCCGAAGGCGTTGCGCCCGCAGAAGAAACCCAAAACGAACAAACGGACAAACCGAACAAGGAGTGATATTATGCAAAAGGAACTGCAATTTTACAAGGAACAACGAAGAAAAATTCTCGCTTTCCGTTACGTCGACTTTTTGACGGGTTGGGATATGCAAACGGACGCCGCGACGGGCAGTATCGCCGCCGACAGCGTTTACCAATCCGCGCTTAACGAAATATCCTACCGCCTTTCTACCGATCCGGAATTCGAACGCTGCGTAGAGACGCTTTATAAACAACGCGAGGCGCTGGACGACGTTTTGCGCCACGAAATCGAAGTGACGCGTAAGTCTGTCGCCGACGCGAAAAAAATCCCTATGGACGAATATGTGGCGTTCGGAGAGCTTACTTCGCGGGCATATCCCGTGTACGTGCAAGCCAAGCAAACGAGCGATTTCGAGCTTTTCAGACCCTATCTCGAAAAGATCGTCGAGTACTGCCGCAAGCGCACAGTGTGGCTGGCGACCGACGCGCTAAAAGGCTACGACGTGCTGTTGGATATGTTCGAGCCGCATTACACGCAAGAAAAATACGACGCGTTTTTCAACGTGCTGCGCGAGCGTCTGGTGCCGTTTGTTAAGCAAAAAACGGCTGTGCCCGCGCCCGTTCCCGATTGGGCAAAGCAAAAGTTCGACGTATCGAAACAAAGACAGTTTTGCGAGTACATACGCGACGTTATGTGTTTTGACAAAAATTTCGGCATAATGAAGGAAAGCGAACATCCCTTTACAAGCGGTATGGGCACCGACGACGTCAGGATCACGACGCATTATTACGAAAACGATTTGGTGTCGTCGATATTCTCCGTCATTCACGAAACGGGACACGCCACATACGAACGGCAGTGCGATCCCGCGCTAAACCTCACTTTTTGCGGCGGCGGCGCAAGCTTGGGCATGCACGAAAGTCAATCGAGGTTTTACGAAAATATCATCGGGCGCAGTCGTGCCTTTTGGCAGTTTCACTACCCCGTGTTGCAAAAAACATTCGCTCCACAGCTGGACGGCGTGACTCTCGACGACTTTATGTCTTACGTCAACAGAGTGGAAGCAAGTTTCGTGCGTACCGAGGCGGACGAACTGACCTACCCGTTGCACATAATGCTGCGCTACGAAATAGAGCAAAAGCTGATAGACGGCAGCTTGCAAGTAAAGGATCTGCCCGCTTATTGGAACGCCAAATTTACCGAATACTTCGGTATCACGCCTCCCAACGACGCCGTAGGCGTTTTGCAGGACGTGCATTGGGCGTACGGCGAAATGGGCTACTTTCCCACTTATGCGTTGGGCAGCGCCATTTCGGCGCAGCTGTATCACGCTATGAGCAAGGATTTCGACGTGGAAAAGAGCCTTTCAAGCGGTACCACCGGGCAGATCAATCAATGGCTCGGCGAGCATGTACACAAGTACGGCGCAAGCAAATATCCCGACGAAATACTGCGCATTGCCACGGGCGAGGACTTCGATCCCGACTACTACGTGGAATATCTCATCAAAAAATACTCCAACGCTCCGCGTTCTTAAACGCGACGATCGGGCGCGCGAGCGTTTCGTCAAACAAAGCGTCTATTTGCGCAATTTTGCGTTTGTTCCGTACGATAATGGTCTACAATTACGCTATACAACTTTTTCGGAGGCTGAAATGAAAGTTTTTGTAAAAAAAGAAGATTGCATAGGCTGCGGAATGTGCGCGGACGTTTGTCCCGAAGTGTTTGAGATAGGCTCGGACGGCTACTCGGATGCGACAGGCGAACCATCGGCTCATTACGACAAGGTAATGGAAGCGGCGGAGATCTGCCCCGTAAACGCCATCGAGGTGCAGTGACGACTTTTTCGTCTCGATTTATCAGCGAAAAAAACGTCTCGGTTTTTCACCCAATTCGGTATTGACACGGGGTGATTTCAATGGTATACTATCTAAGGTTAAGAATTTATCGGGCGTTCGACAGATCGAGCCCGTCCTCCATAATAGAATTTTTGACCGATCCTTCCTTTGAAAAGACAGCTTGTCGCAAGCTGTCTTTTTTCGTGCGGAAAGGTTCGTTTGCAACGGGGCGCGAACCGTCAAGCCCTTGCGCCGATCGGATATGTCTGTCGTAGCGTTATGATTGGCATACTATATATTGTGTTAAAAGTGAAAAACTAACACAATATATTGTGTTTCAACCGTTGACAAACGTCTTGTATTTGTACTACAATAAAGAGGCTCACCTTCAATGCGCAGGCAAAGCGTTCGCAAGGCAATATCACGCAGATCACGGAGGACGAAATGTATCAGGTAAGAAAGAGAAACGGTCAGATCATCGAATTTAAGCTTTCCAAAATAAGCGACGCCATCAAAGCCGCCTTTGACGCTTGCAAAAAGCCCTACAACGACGACGTTATCGATATGTTGGCGCTCAAAGTCACGGCAGACTTTATGGACAAGGTAAACGACGGCATAGTGTCCGTTGAGGATATTCAGGACAGCGCAGAAACGGTGCTTATTCAGGCGGGCTATGCGGATATTGCCAAAGCGTACATTTTGTACCGTAAATCTCACGAAAACGCCCGTCGTGCAAGCGAGACCTTTCTCGATTACAAGTCGGTGGTGGACAACTATCTCAAAATTGCCGATTGGCGCGTAAAGGAGAACAGCACGGTAACCTACTCCGTCGGCGGACTTATCCTCAGCAACAGCGGCGCTATCACCGCCAACTATTGGCTGAGCGAGGTGTACGACGAAGAGATCGCCGAGGCGCACCGCAGCGGCGCGCTGCATTTGCACGACCTCGGCATGCTTAGCGGCTACTGCGCGGGTTGGAGCCTCAAACAGCTGATACAAGAAGGTTTGGGCGGCGTTTCGGGCAAGATCACATCCGCCCCCGCCAAACATCTTGCGACGCTGTGCAACCAAATGGTAAACTTCATCGGCATCATGGCGAACGAATGGGCGGGCGCGCAGGCGTTCAGTTCTTTCGATACCTATCTTGCGCCCTTTGTCAAGGCGGACAACCTCAGTTACGACGAAACAAAAAAGTGCATCGAGTCCTTTATATACGGCGTAAACATTCCCAGCCGTTGGGGCACGCAAGCGCCTTTTTCCAACATCACGCTGGATTGGACCGTTCCCGACGATCTTGCCGAGCTGCACTGCATAGTGGGCGGCAAGGAAATGCCCTTCCGCTACAAGGACTGCAAAAAAGAAATGGACATGGTCAACAAAGCGTTTATCGAGACCATGATCGAGGGCGACTACAACGGACGCGGTTTTCAATATCCCATACCGACCTATTCCATCACCAAGGATTTCGATTGGAGCGAAACAGAAAACAACAAGCTGCTGTTTGAAATGACGGCAAAGTACGGAACGCCGTATTTTTCCAACTACATCAACAGCGACATGCAGCCGAGCGACGTGCGTAGCATGTGCTGCCGTTTACGTCTGGATCTGAGAGAATTGCGCAAAAAGAGCGGCGGCTTTTTCGGAAGCGGCGAATCCACCGGTTCGATAGGCGTAGTGACCATCAATATGCCTCGTATCGCCTATCTCAGCAAAAACGAAACCGAGTTTTTCCAACGTCTGGACAAAATGATGGACATTTCCGCGCGTTCGCTCAAAATCAAACGTACCACGGTCACCAAGCTTATGGAAGCGGGACTGTATCCCTACACCAAGAGATATTTGGGCACGTTCGACAACCACTTTTCCACGATCGGGCTTGTGGGTATGAACGAGGCTTGTCTCAATGCCGTGTGGCTCGCATGCGATATGACGGACGTTCGCGCGCAGGCGTTTACCAAAAAGGTACTCAATCATATGCGCGAAAGGCTGAGCGATTATCAGGAAAAGTACGGCGATCTGTACAATCTCGAAGCGACCCCCGCCGAATCCACGGCTTACAGACTTGCCAAGCATGACGCCAAGCTCTATCCGGATATGATCTTCGCCGGCAAAAAGGGCGAAACTCCCTACTACACCAACAGCTCTCACCTTCCCGTAAGCTACACCTACGACATTTTCGACGCGTTGGACATTCAGGACGAGCTGCAAACCCTTTATACGTCGGGTACGGTGTTCCACGGTTTTCTCGGCGAGCGGCTTCCCGATTGGAAGTCAGCTATGAAGTTGGTGCGTACCATAGCGGAAAATTATCGGCTTCCGTACTACACGCTTTCTCCCACCTATTCGGTGTGCCCGCAGCACGGTTATCTCACGGGCGAACAGTACGAGTGCCCGCACTGCCACCAAAAGACGGAGGTGTACAGCCGCATAACGGGCTACTATCGTCCCGTGCAAAATTGGAACGACGGCAAGGCGCAGGAGTGGAAGGATCGCAAGACCTACGAGCCGAAACGCAGCGTGCAAAAGAAGTGTCTCGTCGCACACGAAAAGGAAGAGACCAAGGCGCAGGCATGTCTGCTCAAACCGTTGCTGTTTGTTCAAGACAATTGCCCCAACTGCAAAATGGCGGAGTTGATGTTGCACAAGGCAAATCTGGACGTGGAGGAGATCAACGCCATGCAAAACGCCGAGCTTTCCAAAAAGTTCGCAATCAAGCTCACCCCCACTTTGGTAGTTGCCGACGGCGACAGCTACAAGGTGTACGAAAACGCGTCCAACGTGCGCAAGTATATCGAAGGAAACAAATAGAGTAATGTACGACATTGTTGTTATCGGCGGCGGACCTGCGGGTCTGACCGCCTCGCTATATGCGTCGCGCGCGGGCAAAAAGGTGATGCTGTTGGAGTCCGAGGCCTTCGGAGGCCAGATAGCCACCGCTCCGCGCGTGGAAAATTTCCCCTCCGTCAATGAAATTGTCGGCGCGGCTCTTGCCGACAAAATGTTCGAGCAAGCTACGTCTCACGGCGTAGAATTTGATATGGGGTGCGGAAAAATACAAAAAACCGACCGAGGGTTCGTCGTTACGACGGAATACGGCTCGTATGAGTGCAAAGCGGTGGTGCTGGCGACGGGCGTCAAGCACAAGCGCCTTTGCGTCGAGGGCGAGGATCGTCTTGCGGGCAACGGAGTGTGCTATTGCGCGGTGTGCGACGGCGCTTTTTATCGCGACAAGAATGTTTGCGTTGTGGGGGACGGCAACAGCGCCGTACAGTACGCGCTGTATCTGGCGGAGATATGCTCGGAGGTTACGCTTGTGACCTTGTTCGAAAAATTGTTTTGCGACAAGGAGCTTGAACAAAAGCTGTTATCGACACAAAAAGTCGGTTGGGTGCAAGGCGCAGCCGTCACGGAGATCGTGGGCGACGAACGCGTTCGTGGCTTGGTGTGCAGGTCGGATGACGGCTCAGTTACATATATCGATTGCGAAGCCGTGTTTGTGGCGATAGGGCAGGAGCCGCACAACGAGGCTTTTGCCGAGCTGGTGCGGTTGGACGACAAGGGCTACGTCGTTGCGGGCGAGGATTGCAAAACCTCTTGCGCGGGCGTATTTGCCGCGGGCGACTGCCGCACCAAGACCGTGCGCCAATGCGTGACCGCGGTAGGCGACGGAGCCGTCGCGGGGCTTGCGGCAGCCACGTATGTCGATTTGTTGAAATAAAGTGACGTAAGCAAGCGGCAGCTCAGTCTGCCGCTTTTGGTTTGCTCGGTGAATTATACTTTCAAGTGCAACACCCGAAGAAAAAAAAAGAAGTTCATATAAATCTCTGGTATAATGGTAGTT
>CANQCN010000044.1 GCA_947589685.1 uncultured Clostridia bacterium | reverse complement strand
TCAAACGGCTTGAGTGTTTTGAATAAATACTTGCAAATATGCAGAAGGGCCGCCGCTTAACGCGACAGCCCCTTAAAAATGTTTTTTGCGATGACTCGCTGCGCTCTATCTCAAAAGAGATTTGCTTTGCCATTCGTACCGAATGCAAACGCGGGAGCAACCAACATCGCGGTCTGCCGTTGAGCAATTCCGCTTACGAGCGTGCTTTGCGACTGCGGCAAGCTTGCGGCAGCGACATTGCCGGATGTGATCTTGCAGGTCGTGGGTTTGCCGGTGGCGTCGAAGGTGAAGGTGAACGTCCAATAAGCATTTTTAAGACCCGCACTCGATACGTATTGAAGCTCGTCGTTTCCTTGCGTGCCGCTCTTCCAATTGTACCACTGGGTGTTGCTGGTCCACGAAGTGCTGCAAGCCCCTGTATAGGTAATATTATTTGTCTCATTGTTAAGATACTTCTTGCCACCGGAGTCTACGGTGTAAGCCCAGTTAAATTTCGCTGCTGCACTGCTGTTCGGAGCTTTGATCGTAGCGGAATTGAAATTGTAAGCCAACGAAACGGTGGGATTATCCTGATCGACCGTTTGATTGGTTACGGAGGCAAGACCTTCCGTCCAGGTGTTGACGTAGTTGAGATAGATACACAATCGTACGAAAAACTAATTTATTCTACGACAATTTACTACAAATTGTGAATAAAAATTCAACTCAAACGATATGCAAAACGTCGTCACGCGCCAACGGCGGCAAGAAAAATCCAACGAAAAAATACAATAAAAAGATCCGACTTTTGCTCGGATCTCTATTCGAAAACATATCTGATAATATGCTCTCTTTTTTCTCCTTTTTTCAATACGGGAGAGGAAAAGCGGCGGAAATTGACGGCGTTGGGGACATACTGCGGTTCTACGGCGAACCCCTGCCTCGGCGAATAGGGACAAACGTCGTTTTTTTGAAAATAGTTGCCCGTATAAAATTGCAACGCGGGAAAATCCGTCGTTAAAGTCATGCGTATTCCCGTAGCGGCGTCTTTTACCTCTAACGCGGGCGAACCGTCGAGAATAAAATTGTGATCGTAGCCGCGGGACTGCCGTATTTGCGGATACGTCGAGTCTATGTCCGCGCCGATTCGCTTGAAGGATGTAAAATCAAACGGGGTGTTCGTTACGGAAACGATCTCTCCCGTAGGCACGCCCGCGCCGTCTGTCGGAGTGTAATAACGGGCGTTTATCTTCAACTCGGTATCGTAAATGCTTTCGCCGAAACAAAAATACGGATGTATTGTGGGCGCAAACAACGTGTCTTTGTCGCTTGTTGCGGAAAATTTGACAAGGAGCGAATCGCCCTCTATGCAAAAGCTTACCGTAAACGTAAGCGTCCCCGGAAACCCCTGATCGCCGTCGGGGCTGACCAAACAAAGCTCGACGAAGTTTTGCTCGTAATGTAAGACGTCGAATATTCTTTTGTCGAACCCTTCCGCTCCGCCGTGCAAAGTATTTGCTCCGTCGTTGGCCGACAGCTTGTACGTCTGCCCGTTGAGAACGAACGCAGCGCCCGCAATGCGGTTGGCGACTCTTCCGATAACCGCGCCGCAATAGGTATCGCTTGTCGCTCGCAATGAGGGACGCTCGAACGTCAGACATATATCACGCATATCGCCGTTGCTATCTTTTACGCGCAGATACTCTATTGCCGCGCCCAAGTCGGTTATTGCCGCTTCGACTCGACCGTTTGAAATGACGTATCTGTGAACGTCGCGTTCGTTGTACTGCTCAATAAGTTTTTTCGTAACCAATTCGACCTTTCCTTTTCGTTCGGTAAGCAGATGTCGGAAATACCCTTTACCGATCGATAATTTACGACACCAATAATGTTATTATTTATATATTTAATAGTATATAATATAACAGCTGACTTTTTCAAACGCACGCAGACAGTTTGTTCCGAAACAGAAAATATCCGCTTTTGACCCGCACCGTTATACGAACACGTAACAAAACGGCGACAATTTGCCGTGCTGCGCTGTTTTGAAGGGCGTTTATCTCTTTTTTGAGGTAACCGCTTGCAGATATTTCCGCAAGCGGCGCTCAAAGAAGAAAAAAACAATTTACATACACGACCGTCAAGTCGGGTATAGTTGAAGGTTGATCACAGCGCGACCCCGTTAAGCCGCAGCAGCTCGCGCGCCGATTCGACGCTGTCTACGCCCGTTTTGTTTTTGATAGGCGCAAATTCGCGTTCACGCAACACCTCGAAAGGCAGACATGTCTCCATCAATCTTACCATATCGAGTATCAGCGTCTCGAACTTGTAAACGTTTTCCTTTTCCGGCTTGATAATTTCGCCGTTCGAATATATGCTTACTTTCTTTTTTACTACATGTATCGGAATATGCTTGCCCGCCGTTTCGTTAAGCTTTTTCAAATTGAACAAATAGTTGAGTATCACTCCGAACGAATACGCCAAATTGCCGTCGCCGTCTCGGAGATTTGCCATTTCGTCCGTCATTTCGTAATACTCTATCACGGACGATATTCCGTCTTCGAGGCAAAGAACGCCTACCTTTTCGTACGGTTGACACTTGCGTACCACTTTTGCGCCGCAGTTTGCGCCGCTGAGGATAGTAGCCCCCACAAAAACGGGATCGGCTATACGTTGAAGCACATTGTCAACGGCAAAAACATTGAGCCACTCTATTTGAGGAAAATCTTTGAGCAAGCCCGATCTCGCCAGAGAGGAATACCAACCGCCGTTGCCGTTGGGAGAAAATGCCAATTTTGCTGCGCTTTCCAAAACGAGCTTGCCTTCGAAGTCCACAACGGGAACCATATCTTGCTTAAAGAAACGTATATGGCTTGACGGATAACCGAAATAGTTGTTTTGTGCCAAAAACGAGCGGGTGTATGCGTCGTTGATGTCGCTCGTCATCACAAATAACGGCACCCAACATTCGCACTGCCTGCACACTTCCGTCAAATTGGCGATCAAGCGTTCAAAGATGTACACGGGATGAGTCTCGCCTATATCGTAAGCGCCTTTGGGCGCGTCGAAGCCCAAACGTGTGCCCTGTCCGCCCGCAAGCAATACCGCCCCGATCTTGCCGCTTTTTATCGCCTCGACGCCCACGGGGATATATTGTTGTTGATTTTGCTCGATAACTTCTCTCGTCAAACCCGAAATCGGTTGGATCCTGCCCTTGCCGCTAAGATCCTCCGGATGTTTCCACAGCTCCGCCGCGTCCCAATCTATTTGTTCGACTTGTTGGACAAAAGAAGCAAGCTCGTCCCCTTGCAAAGCGTCCAACAAGGGCAACAAATGCGCTTGATCGTGTTTTAAGAGAATATCTTTGATATTTTTCATTATGAGTTGTACCCCTTCGGATTTTTTGTCTGCCAATTCCACAAGGACGCGCACATATCGTCGATGCCGAGCTTAGCCTCCCAACCCAATTCCTTTTTTGCCTTGTCGCTGCTTGCGTAACACGCGGCTATATCTCCCGCTCTGCGCGGTTTGATGGCGTAGGGCAACTTGCGTCCGCATGCTTTTTCGAACGCGTGAATGACTTGCAACACGCTGTAACCTACGCCCGTACCGAGATTGTAAGTGTAAACGCCCGCTTGCGTAAGTTTGTTTATCGCCGCGATGTGTCCCTTCGCCAGATCAACGACGTGAATGTAATCGCGCACGCCCGTGCCGTCGGGAGTGTCGTAATCGTTGCCGAATACGCCTATTTCCGGCAGCTGACCGATCGCGACCTTTGCGATAAACGGAGTAAGATTGTTGGGTATTCCCGCGGGATCTTCGCCGATCAAGCCGCTTTCGTGCGCGCCGACGGGATTGAAGTAACGCAGCAACGCTATCGTCCAACCCTTATCCGAATTGTAAACGTCTTGCAATATGCGTTCCTGAAAATATTTGCTTGTTCCATACGGATTGGTCGTGCCGCCTACTGCACACAGCTCGTCGATAGGCAGCCGTTCGGGATCTCCGTAGACCGTCGCGGATGAGGAAAAAACGATCCTCTTGCAGTTGTGCGCTTTCATAGCTTCCAGCAATCTGAGCGTTCCGCCGATGTTGTTGTCGTAATATTCGAGAGGTTTTTCGCAGGATTCTCCCACCGCTTTCAGCCCCGCAAAGTGAATTACCCAATCGATTTTATGCTCGGAAAAAATTTTGTCGAGCAAGCCGACGTCTCTTACGTCGCCCTCGTAAAAGGGAACGGGTTTGCCCGTTATCTGTTGCACTCGTTGCAAACAAACGGGCGAGGAATTGCTGAAATTGTCTATTACCACCGCTTCATGCCCCGCTTGCTGCAACTCCACTACCGTGTGCGAGCCTATGTATCCGGCGCCGCCCGTGACCAATACTTTCATTTTTTATCTCCTCTACAATTTTTTTACCGTTATTCCGTCGGAAATATCCGCCTTGTATATTTTTGCGTCGTAACCTATCTGTTTTTTGTATCCCGTCAGCACGTAATCCTCAAATTCGGAAATTTTGTCCGTTTCGACCAAGGAGACCGTGCAACCGCCGAAGCCTGCGCCCGTCATTCGGGAACCCGAACACGCGGGGTGACTTTGCGCCAATCGTGCCAAAGCGTCAAGTTCGACGCCCGTCACCTCGTAATTCTCCGACAAAGATCTGTGCGAGGCGCTTAACGCCGCTCCCACGGCGGCTATGTAACCGTTTTTGAGCGCAACGGACGTGAAACGTACCCGCTCGCATTCGTCGACGACATGCTTTGCCCTCTTGTATATTATTGCGGGAAGCAGGTCCTTGTTGTCTTCCAATTGACTCGGAGAGACATCCGCCAGACAGCTTACGTCCGATTTTTGCCGCAACAAACGCAAAGCCTCTTCCGTTTCGGCTCGGCGTTCGTTATATTTGCTCTCCGCAAGACTGTGCGGCTTGCAACTGTCTATCAGCACCAAAGAGTACTTTCCTAGCTCCATAGGCACGTATTCGCAGTCAAGCGACTTGCAGTCAAGCAGCATCGCGTGATTTTTTCGTCCGCATGCAGAGGCATATTGATCCATAATGCCGCAATTTACTCCCGCAAATTCGATTTCCGCTTTTTGCGCGATCTGCGCCACTTCCGCCTTGTCGAACGGTTCTCCCGCCACAGTCGCCAACGCCGCGATAACGGATACCTCTATCGCCGCCGAGCTGGACAAACCGCTTCCGAACGGTACCTTGCAATCTACAAGTATATCACAACCGACGACTTTGTGTCCCGCTTGCCGCCAAAAATAAGCGCTGCCTGCAATATATTTTGCATAACTGTGCGCTTTGTAAGCATACAAATCGTTCAATTCGAGACTGACCTTTTCGTCCAGCGTGGTCCATTCCGCATTTATGCGATCTTGACCGTTTGCGCGAACATAAACCGCGCATTTGAGCGACAACGCGCAAGGCATAACTTTCCCGCCGCAGTAATCCACATGTTCGCCTATAATATTGACTCTGCCCGCCGCAGTAACCTTGTACGTATAGTTATCGAGTGTCATAGTAAGTCCTGAAAGGGGATATATCTGACTATTATATTAGCATTTATTGTCGCTTATGTATATATAAATCCGTATGAAAAACTAATTTATTATAGGAATTTTTTGATTTCTATTGATTTTATTCTTAGTTTTTGTTAGAATTTACTTGGCGCGAAGTGCTAAAAAATAAAGACAGGATGACGCAAATGAAAGCCATATTCAACACTAACACACCCGAACTCGAAGCAGCGCTGGCGGCGTTTTATGACTTGACCAATATGACTGTCACACTATTTGACGACGAGCTTCGCTGTCAAGCCACTGCGCCCGCAAGCGAACGAAAAAAATACTGCATAGCGATCGAAAACGATCCGCGACTCGTCGTGAAATGCAACGGCTGCAACCGAGACAACGCGGCGCTTTCGCTAAACAAGCGCGGCACAAGAATGTACACTTGCCATGCGGGGATTTGCGAAGCGGTAGCTCCCGTTTTTATTGAGGATCATCTTGTCGCGTACATTATGATAGGCAGATTTCGTGACGAAGAGAGCGTCTACTCCTCCACCGAGCAAGCGCTCGAATTTGCGGAAAAATACGGATTGGACAAACAGGAAATGCTAAATGCCTACAACGAACTGCCCGTTTTGTCCAAACATCAGATAGATTCGGCAATAATCCTGTTAAATATTTTGGTCGTGTATCTGTGCGCGAAGAAATATATAAAATTGGAGCGCAATTACTACGTAGCCAAAATCGAGGACTACGTCACGCAGCATATACAAGAAAAAATAACGGTAGAACAAATGTGCGCCGATCTGCACATAACCAGATACCTCTACTATGATATATTTGAAAAATCGTTTGGAGAAAAACCGGGCGAATACATTCTCAAAAGAAGAATAGAGCTGGCAAAAAATTTGCTCACCACCACCGAGATGTCCATTAACGAAGTGGCAATTCGGACGGGTTTTCAAAGTTATATTTATTTTATTTCCAAGTTTAAGGAGCTGACGGGGCTGCCGCCGCTTCAATATCGCAAACAAAACTCCGCAAAACAGTGACAGTCAAAAAAAGTCGCGTTCGACTATGTTTGCCGCGAACATTGCCCACGCATATTCAGCGTCGAATTTGTATGTTTTTCGGCGCGTCTGATCGTATATAACTTTTTACAAAGTCGGAATGCAACGCTGCCGACTTTTTTGTTTTTACCGTCGTTACAATTATCACACCGCTTGCGCCGCCGTTGCAGATCGGAATAGCAATGCAAATTTTTTTTACGATCAAGATTTTTTTTACGAAAAACGCTTGACATATATTGACGAAAGGCATATCATAATAATAGTTGAACAATCATTCAACTGTTTGTCGAATAAAAAAGGAGAAATGATATGGACGAACTTACTTGCGACGACAACATAATACACGACGAGCTTTGCGAGCAGGTGACCGTGGATATGCCCGATGAAAACGAGCTTTACGACGTTGCGGAACTGTTCAAAATATTCGGCGATTCGACGCGTATACGCATACTGTCGGCGCTTGCGCAGGCGGAAATGTGCGTATGCGACCTCGGCGCGGTGCTGAATATGACCAAATCCGCGGTATCCCACCAACTTCGCATTTTGAGACAGGCAAAGCTTGTAAAAAACAAACGTAGCGGCAAAGAAATTTTTTACAGCCTGGACGACGACCATGTGCTGAGTATAATCAATCTGGCATTGGAGCACATAAAGGAGTAATTATGAAAAAAATCATCGCCATGCAAGATCTCGACTGCGCGAACTGCGCGGCAAAAATGGAACAAAGCATTGCCAAAATAGAGGGCGTAAAAAGCTGCACTATCAACTTTATGTTTCAGCGAATGACGCTTGAATTGGACGACGACGCAGCGCAAGATACTATACAAAAAATAAAAGAAACCGTCAAAAAAATCGAACCCGATTGCCGTTTGAGGATATGACCATGTCTCGCAACAAAAAAGCATTGATCCGCATTTGCGTTGCGCTTGCGGTAACGGTGATCACCGTCGTGCTTAAATACACTGTTTTCAATACGTATGAGTGGGCGAAATGGGTCGAGTTGGCGCTGTTTGCAACCGCCTATCTCGTTGCGGGATACGACGTGCTTTGGAAAGCGGCAACCAACATTGCGCACGGCAAAGTGTTTGACGAAAACTTTTTGATGACGGTAGCCACCATAGGCGCTTTTGTAATAGGCGAATATGCCGACGCAGCCGCCGTTATGATACTTTATCAGATAGGCGAACTGTTTCAACGGTATGCCGTGGGCAAAAGCCGCAACAGCATTACTGCATTGCTGAGTATCCGTCCGGAAGAAGCTACCGTTTTGCGCAACGGCGAGGAGATCACTCTGCACCCGTCCGAAATAGCCGTCGGCGAAACGGTGATCGTGAGAGCGGGTGACAGGATACCCCTTGACGGCACGGTACAAAGCGGCGAATGTAACATAGACACCTCGGCAATGACGGGCGAAAGTTTGCCCCGTCATACCAAGGCGGGAGACAACGTGATATCCGGATGTATATGCCTCGACGGCGAGCTGCGCATTGCCGTATCGGGCACTTATGACGACAGCACGGTCAGCAAGGTACTCGATCTTGTGGAAAACGCTTCTTCTCAAAAAGCTCCCGCGGAAAACTTCATAACCAAGTTCAGCAAATACTACACCCCCATCGTAGTTGCTTTGGCGCTGCTCGTGGGAGTGTTGCCCCCTCTCGTTACGGGGGCATACGCAGATTGGAGCGTGTGGAGCGTCTGGCTCAAACGAGCGATGATGTTTCTGTTCGTATCCTGTCCCTGCGCATTGGTGATAAGCGTCCCGTTGGGATTTTTCGGCGGGATAGCGGCGGCAAGCAAACGCGGCATTTTGGTAAAAGGCAGCAACTATCTGGAATTGCTTGCAAAGGTAGACACCGTTGCCTTCGACAAGACGGGCACTCTTACAAAGGGCAATTTCGCCGTTGTGAACGTGTATCCGCCGGACAGACGCGAAGAGGTGTTGAAGCTTGCGGCAGTAGCCGAACAGCACAGTAATCATCCGATAGCTTTGTCCATAGCCCGCGAGGCAAAAGCCGACAGACAAGCCGATGTGACCGAGATAGCGGGAAAAGGCATATCCGCAAAGGCGGGCGACGACGTCATATTGTGCGGCAACGAGCAACTGCTGACGGAACAAGGCGTGCCCTGCCCCAAAGCAGAGGGCGGCACGGTGGTATACGTTGCGAAAAACGGCGAATTTGTTGGATACATCGTCATCGCGGACGAGATAAAACCCGACGCAAAAGACGCGATCGCCCGACTGCGCAAGCTCGGCTGCAAAACCGTTATGCTTAGCGGCGATAACGAAACGACCGCAAGAGCCGTTGCCCGATCGCTTGCCATAGACGAATACCGCGCGGAACTTCTGCCACAGGACAAAGTGACGGAGCTGCAAAAGCTGAAAAGCGCAAAGACAAAGGTGGCGTTTGTGGGCGACGGCATAAACGACGCTCCCGTACTCGCCGCCGCCGACGTGGGTATTGCGATGGGCGCTATGGGCAGCGACGCGGCGATAGAATCCGCCGACATCGTCTTGATGCAAGACGACCCCGCCGCCATTTCCGCGGCAAAGCACATCGCGCGCAAAACGCTTGCCATAGTAAACGAAAATATTGTCGCGTCCCTTGCGATAAAGCTCGCGGTGCTTGTTTTGACGCTGTTCGGGGTGCTGGACAATCTGCTGTTCGGCTTGGGCATGATCGTGGCAATACTCGCCGACGTGGGCGTGTGCGTGCTTGCGATAATCAACTCGATGCGCGCAATGCTCGTCAAAAAACAAAAATGAACGAATTTGGCCGTCGGTTCAAAACCGCCCCGCCGAAAGCAATAACAATTATTAGCAGCGTAAAATATGACAATTGTCTCTCCCTGCCGAAGGAAGAGACAATTTTTTTGTAAATTAACGGTATTTTTCTGCGTTGTCCGACGCTCGCGACGGTGTTTGCCGCAAATTTGCGGCGCGCAATGCGTCAAGCGCGTTTTTTCAGCTGTTCTTTGTTGAACTGCAAGGTGTAAAGCTCGTAGTAACGTCCCTTTTGGCGCAAAAGCTCGTGATGATTGCCCTGCTCCACTATCATGCCGTCTTTAAGGACAATGATGTTGTCGGCATGCTGTATGGTGGAAAGTCTGTGGGCGACTATCAGCATCGTGCCTATGTTCATCATCTTGTTGAGGCTGTCTTGAATAAGCACTTCCGTTTCCGTATCGATATTTGCGGTGGCTTCGTCCAATATCATCACTTCGGGGCGGTGAATGACCGTGCGCGCAAAACTGAGAAGCTGCCGTTGACCGGCGGAGAAGTTGTTGCCGCGTTCGCGCACCTCCTCATCCAACCCCTTGGACAGCTTGCTGATGAACTTGTCCGCATTGACGTACTTGCACGCTTCCTCAACTTGCTCGTCGGTGAAATCGTCGCGCAACACTATATTGCTGCGCACGGTGCCAGCAAAAAGAAATACGTCTTGGAGCATTTGTCCGAAATGCTTGCGCAACGAGGCGATCTTGATATGCCTGATGTCGATACCGTCCAACAGTATTTTGCCCTTTTGTATGTCGTAATTGCGGCAAAGCAACGACAGTATGGTGGTCTTGCCGCTGCCCGTAGCTCCGACAAAAGCGACGGTATCCTTGGCGTTGACGTGAAAACTTACTCCTTTGAGTACCCACTCGCCCTCGTTGTAGGCGAACCAAACGTCTTTGAACTCTATCTCGCCGCGAATGGTATCCAACTCTATCGCGTCCGGCTCGTCCACCACGTTCGGCTCGATATCCATTATCGTAAATATTTTTTCCGCCGAGGCAAACGCCGATTGCAAACGGTGAAATTGCTCCGCAAGATTTTGGATCGGGTTGAAGAACCGCGAAATAAACATATAAAACGCAATGATCGTGGCGCCGTCCACCACCTGACCGAGGATCGCCTTGCCGTCCAACGCGCCCTTTGAGCCGAGGAAGAACAAGCAAAGCACCGACGAAATGTACAGCATATACACAACGGGGCGGAAAATACCGAACACGAATATTTGTCCGCGCTGCGCGCGATACAGGGTGTCGTTTTTGGCGTTGAACTCCTGCATTTTGCGTTCCTGCCTGTTGAAAACCTGAATGATCTTCATTCCGGAAAGATGCTCGGACAAGTAGGTGTTGATATCTGTCGTGCCGTTTTTTACCTGACGGTAGGCTCGGCGCGAAAACTTGCGGAATATCACGGTGAACAAAACGATGAAAGGCACGAAACACAGCACCATCAACGTAAGCATATAGTTGATAAACAGCATTGCGACAAGCACGCCGAGAATGACAAAAATGTTTTTTACGAGATTGACGAGCATTCCCGTGAACATCATAGAAATGGCGTTGGTGTCGTTGGTGACGCGCGTGACGAGCTTTCCCACGGGAATATGCGACAACTGCGCGTGAGAAAGGCTCTCGATATGAGTGAACGCGTCCTCGCGCAAGCGGGAAATGATCTTTTGTCCCGTCTTTTGCAGCACTATCGCTTGCACATATGTGCCTACGAGAGAACCTATCAATATGGCGGCGTAGACTATCACGCGCCAAAGCACATCGATATAAGCGAAACCGTCCGTCTTGATGATGCTTTCTATCTTGGAAATGAGTATCGGCGAAAGAATGTTGTAGGAAATGGACAGAAGCATCACCAAACCAACAACGACGAAATTTAACCAATAAGGCTTGGCATAACGCAGCAAACGCTTCATCAGTTCGCCGTCCTTCATATTGCGCTCGAAGCCCA
>CANQCN010000043.1 GCA_947589685.1 uncultured Clostridia bacterium | reverse complement strand
CCGCCATTTTCTTTGCCAAAAATTCGGGGTGAGTCGCTCCGCAATCCACGTTTATCTGCGCGCCGACGCTTTGATCGCAGTACGCGACCACATTTGCGCCCGCTTTGGAAAATATCAACGGCGCAACGCGATATGCCGCTCCGTAGCAGCAATCCAACGCTATCCTCACATATGGCAGCGTTACGTTCAACGAGCGCAACACGTCGTCGCAGTAGATGTTTTCTATGTCGTAAAAAATCGGCTCGTAGATCTTGTCGTCGGCGGCGCGTTCGTTTACGAGGCTCGCCATCATGCGGGATACCGCGATCTGCTTGGAAGCGCACAATTTTACGCCGTAGCGGTCAAATACTTTGAGACCGTTGTCCTCCGGCTTGTTGTGGCTGGCGGTGATCATCACGCCGTAGTCGCCGCCCAATTTGCGCACAAAGTGCCCCACCGCGTTTGTGGGCAGCACTCCGAGATTGATGACGTTGCCGCCGCCCGAATAGACGCCCTGCGCAAGCGCGGTAAACAGCGCGTCGCCCGACAGTCTCGTGTCGCGGGCGATAACTATTATCGGGCAATCGCCCAACAACGACAGGCTTTTGCCGAGCAAAAAGGCAGTACTGTCTTTGAGGGTACTGCCATACGTTCCGCGTATTCCGTCCGTACCAAAGAAATTCATAACGATAGTCTCCGTAAAATAAGTGTAGATCTTCGGTACTTTCTGTTTTTTTATCTTAACGTCAATTTGTATCTGCGTCCGTTTGTCGTTTTTTCGACAGGCACAAAGTCCACATCTTCGAAACACCTTTGCGAACCGACATTGTAGTCGTAAATGTCGTTTACGTAAATACTTTCGTAACCCAATTCGGCGGCGCGGCGCACCAACGCCGACACGACCTTTGTGCCTATGCCTCTCTTTAGATAGGGAGAAGCTATCACTATGGGCATAACGGCGTCACTTCCTTGCCATGGCGGAATATGCCGCGGCAAATGAACCGGCTTTGGCTCCGTCCGAGCAGGCGGTAACTATCTGTTTGAGACTGCCGTTTGTGACGTCGCCCGCCGCAAACAAGCCCTTTACGGACGTTTCGCACCTGCCGTCCACGACGAGGTAACCGCGATCCGTTTCCACGCCGTCTATCCCGATGAAGTCCGTTACGGGAGCGGACCCCGTCGCCACGAATACAGCCGATACGTCGAGCGTCTCCGTTTGTCCGTTGCAAAACACCTTTATCCCCGCGACATCGCCGTCGTAAGACAGTATCTCCGACACCGTTGCGTTGTACATCGGCTTGACGTTGGCGCGTTCGAGCAGTTCGTCGACAGCTTTTTCCTCCGCAGTCAGCGCCTCGCGAGAGACGACCACGTACACGTCGGAACAAATATCCGCAAGATAGGTCGCCTCGCTCACCGCGGAGCGTCCGCCGCCCACCACAGCCACGGACTTGCCGCGAAAAAACGCTCCGTCGCAGGTGGCGCAGTAGCTTACGCCGTGACCCACCAGATCGCCCTCTATGCCCAGCTTGTTGTGACTTGTGCCCGTTGCCACCACCACAGCGGGAAATTCGTAACGGTCCTTGTCGGTGACGACAACGAAAACGTCGCCGTTTTTGGTGAGCGAAAGCGCTTTTTGCCGTATTGTTTTCAAGCCGAGCGCCTTTGCCTGCGCGCTCATATCGGAGGCAAGCTTCCAACCCTCTACGGTTGCGTAAGACGGAAAGTTTTCTATCTTGTCGATAGAGGCAGCCAGACCGCCCAATCCGAACTGTTCGAAAAGCGTCGTCTCCGCGCCGCTGCGCAATGCGTATATCGCCGCGGACAATCCCGCAACGCCGCCGCCTATGATAGCGATTTTTTTCATATTTCTCCTTTGTATTGCACCATTCTATCACAACGAACGGTGCGCAAAATGTAGTTTATTGCCCGAAATGCGGCAATAATGACAATCACCAAACCAATTTGCCCGGCATTTGATTGCCGTACTTCAACAAGCGTTTGTTGATGAAACGTATCAGCTCCCAAACGCCCCAAAGCGCGCCGAGCATGACGATATACCACAAAATGTACCACCACCAAGTCAATCGAAGATCGTGGAACAGCTCGTTTTTCAACACGGTGCCCTCGATGATACCCACCAAAAAAGCGTTTACGTTTTTCCATTGAAACACGTGCACGCCCAGCTCCGCCGTCAGCACCACCGCGGCAAGCAGACCGCCGATAACGGCGGCGTCGTATCTTTTTACTTGAAATTGGGTGTACATCAACAGCGAGCCCACGATCAATGCGTCGTGCAGCAAAAGACCGCTCAGATACCCTATGCCGAATTCCCCTTGATGAGTCAACATCTCTGGATAAATCAAAAATCCCGCGGTGTACACGCAGCCAGCCACCAGACAAAACGCGGCGGAAACGCTCTTGACGGGGCGCCAAGGTATCAAAACGCCCAATATCATCATCCAATACGCCACGGTGGAAAACGCAAGGTTGACGGAGTGCGAACGGGATATATCCCGTATCTGCATTGCCAGCATATACAGCGTCAAAAGCCACAGCACAACGCGCGACAACCATTTGTGCCGCGCCAAAAACAGCACCGCAAACACTTCCATTGCAACAAGCAGCGCCGTCAATATGCCTATGTACCAATATTTTTCGCTGAACAAGCTACCTCCTTGGCGGGCAAGCCCTTTGTGATACTGTAATATTTATACTATATTCAAATGTTTTAGTCAACTTGATAACGACAAAAAGGCTCGCCGCTCATCTTGACGCTCGCTTTGCCGCTCGCTTTTTGCACGCCGTCCGCACCCAAAAAGGCGAAGAAAGCACGGCATACAACGGTATCAGATACAAAAATGCGGGCACCGTCATCCACAGCACGGGAAAATAAAAATCCTTGCCGCCGTTGATGCCGAAAACGTCCGTTTTGAAAAAGTTCGGCACAAGCGGATCGAGCAAAAATGCAAATTGAGCAAACATCGGACGGACCCCGAAGGTGAAGCTGCTGTTGCGAAAACCGGGATCGAGCAGATCCGCATACGACGCCTGCACCAAGCCCACGCCGATAAGGAAAAATTCGTTCAGGCAAATGATCAACTGCCACGCCAAAAACAACAACGGTATCGCCCAACACTTGCTCAAACGCGGCGCGTACAAGCCGCAGATCGCAGCCACAAGCGGCACCGAAACGAGATTGATGTGGCAAATGTAAAAGCGCAGCGTGTCAAAGGCAAAGGGCGACATGCCAAGCGTTTCTATCGGATAGGCGAGCGCAGCCAAACCGCCGCATACGCCGATGAAATACATAAAATCGTGCAAAACGCAATGCTTGCGTATCAAAAAGATAAACGGGAAAAACACGGTGGAAACGGCGCAGAGATTTTCCACCGTGGAACGGCGCAAAGAATAGGGAAAGTCGGTGCAATATGGCACAAAAAATTGTTTGATGAAATGCAAAGCAAAATTGCAAAACAAAATCACCGTCAGCACCGTGCGCGCGGTGCGTCGAGAAGTCTTGCGCAATATCAACGCCAACAACAGAATGTACACCGCCGCAACGGCGATGTACATAAAATAGAATCCGTTTGCTATCTCGACAGTCATAGCGTCAACAACCGTATTCCTTGCGCTCCGGCAAGATCGTGTGAGACGCAAGGGCGTTGGCGGCAGCAGCGACTTCCACCGCTTCGCCGTTGCGCACACCCGAACCGTCGGGCCAAGTTACGCCTTCGAGAGACTCTTTGAGGTCTGTAATGTGGTCTTTACGACCATCTATCAGATCCGTATTTCGATATGCTTCTTGCATATGCCACATAATGTGCGATGTGTTCTTTACAAGTTCCGTTCCGTTTATCGTTTTGTACTCGCATAGCAAGCGGATTTTGCGTTGCGGGTTAAAGAGTTCGCTCATATTACGGTCAGTCAATGTTGACATATCGCCACCGTCTTTCCCATAGTAGGCAGGGTTGTATATCATGATTTTCGGCGACATCAAAGAATCTGTACCAACTGTTTTTGATGTCAATTGGAGAGGATTATTCGCAATATATGTGGAATATGTTTGTTTTGTCTCATCCCAATAGTTCAACGTACAAGTCGAAAAAGGATCGATGACAATTCCCATGTTAGCATAGTAGCGATATTCCTGCGTACCTTGGCTACCGTCTTTTCCGAACCATTCGAGAACAGATTTTGCGGCAGATTGCGTTAGATTATCTTCTATAAACATTGTATAATAATCAAAAACGCCCGTATTGATATTACTATAAGCATTTTGCATTCCTTTTGAGTTGTAGTAATTCAATACATCGAAAGAACCTTTGAGATACGTCTTTACGTACGGGTTTGAACTTTCAACAGAAATGGCTCTCAAACACTCTGCGATAACCGCATTTTCCAAGTATACATTCTTAGGACTCGTTTGAGTCGCTCCCCAGATTTGCAACGCACAGTTTGCGGCATATCTAAGAACCGAATTTTTAACAAAGGTATATACGCCCGTACCGATTTTGCTGTAACTCTGAACGGTCGAATAATATATCCCGCTAATACCGAAATATATTCTGTTGGTTATACACGTAATTTCATTAGCTGCTGTCGTTCCTTTCATTGTCAGATTGTAAAATCTTCCAAAGTTGATTGCATATGCAGTATTTTCCTTACCGTTATTTAGCATACCGTCCGTTGTACCGGTTGAATCGGTATTGATTCCGTCATTGACGGCTTTCAAGTTGACTTGACAGCCGTTTCCGTAAATCAAGTCTTTTTCATATTTGACTTTATCGGAAGAACCCCAATTTGACGAAGTAAAATTATATGTCTCGTCCAAAAATTGGTCTGCATTGTATTCAACGCCGGGCGTGGTAACTTTCGGAACTTCTCCTGCGCCATACAGATTGTTGTGCAAAACAATTTTCTTGTTGTTCAAATACCCTTGCGCGTCAAATACGTTGACAACGGTATCGTCGTCCAACACGTTGAAGTTGAAGTGTGTCGTCACTTCGGTGTTTTCAAAGCCGTCGCTTGCTTCCAAACGAAGATAGGAATAAGCGTTGTCGCTTGCTCGGAAGGTCCTGCCGCTGCCGTCGTAGTCGTCCGCATTGTCGGGTACGCGGCTCCAACCGCGCTCCTCGCCGAAGTTGCCGAAATAGTCGTTGCGCACGTCGGACTCGGTGAGACCGGCAAAGTTGCCGAAATACAGTCGGGCGTAGCCTTGATCTTTTTCCGTGTACACGTCTATCCAAGGTATACCGACGGTCTTGTACACGCCGTTTTCCACAACGATGTTGCCGAGAGAGTCCTTCAAGCCGTAGCTGCCGTCGCCGCATTGGTAAATTTCGTAGACTGCGTTGCCGCATTCGACCCTTGTGCCGCAAACGGTGACCGCGCCGTCGGAAACGAGGGTCTCGCCCTCGTAACGCGACAAAGTGAAGGTAAGCTTGGACAGATCGTTGACGCTTTCACCCTTGCTGCCGCCCAACGCATTGAACGGAATGCGGAAGTAGTCTACCTGCACGCCCTTGTAGTAGCTGTGCTTTGCAAACACGCGCACCTGTTGAAAACCGCGATAATTGTGCGTGGAAACAGTACTGTCAAAACCGACAAACTCGATGTTTTTGATGTTTATGCGGGAAATGACAAGCTTTGCCGCACGACTGCCGCAACGGAAGGTGACCGCGGCGTTTGTTACATACGCGGCGTCGCCCGTGGGCAGCGTGACGGTGACAGTGCCGCTGTCCGTGCCGAGGTCGTATCTGACGCTCCAACCCTCTATCTCATCCACCTTGAACAGCTCGGTAAATTGAGCTTGCGTAAAGCCGCCCAAGCGAACGCCCTCGACGGCGGGGAACTTGACGTCGATGATGAGGCTGTTGTCCATTGTATAAGGAAATACGTAATTGTAGACGGGCATATCGTCGCCGTCGCCCAATGTGACAGCGCCAAGCTGTTTATCCGCCTGACCGACGGTGTAACGCGCCGTGTAGGTGTAGTCCAACGCAGCGTAGTCCACCTTGCGCAGCTTGACGGTGACGCTTACGCTTTCGTTGGCGCCTACGGCAAAGGTTATGCTGCTTGTGTCGCTGCCGATGGAAATATCCACATAGACGGTCTCGGCAGAATCGGGAACGGTCGTCCAGGCGCCGTCGTTTATTTTGTACTTGACGACCTTGTCCGAGGGAGACATTCCGTCCGCGCGACCGATGGTCACCGCAAAGGTGAGACTATCCCAAAAAGTAATGTAGTCCGTGCCCGCAGCAAGCTTGTCGCCGTCGTAGGCGACTTCTATCTTGTTGGCAAGCAGCGACGACTCGATGCGAATGGCAAAAGCTTGCCCCGCTATCGTAAGCGAAGTGATCTCCGTGCCGCTGTCGCGCGAGGTAAGCGTGATGACGATACTGTCGGCGCGTACGTCCACCGCGTAAGTGAACGTGCGGTTGCTTGCAAAGACAACGTCGTCGGCTCCGAGAACTATATCGCGGGGCTTCAATCCAGACGTCCGAACGGTAAAGGTAAGCGTCGCACCTTTGTCCGCAAAGTTGAATACGTTGTCCTTTCCTTGCACAAGTATCGCGTCCGCGCCGTCGCCGTAGCTGACAACGGGGGCTTCGCTAAGCGCGCCGTGCGTGGAGCGTACCGTAAGCTCGCACGCGAGGATCTCCTCTCCGCCCTTGCCGTTGTATTGACCCGCATGCTCGTCGTAACGCACCGAAACGCGTACGTTTACGCTGTTTTCCGCACCGAATTGCACGGGCGAGGTGACGTAAACAAGTTGATCTTGCTGCGCTTTGACGCCGTTTATGAACAGCTCCTTGCCCTCCATAGAACCCGTTGCGCCATTGAATCGTACGCTCAACGGCAACGTTTCCTTGGATGTGGTGAAGTTTTCTATATCGTCGCCGACAACAAACTCGAAGTCGTCGGTAAATATGGGACCGTCGACGTAGATCGTTATCGAATAGGACGACGCTTCCTCCTCCAAGGCAAGAGTCATCAGTTCGCTTGCGCGTACAAAGGAGATCGTTATGGTAACAAAACCGCCTTGGAGCGGCTCAAACAGCCACACGCCGTTGTCGTTTTCTATATCGACGACCTCCGGTTTGTCGGCTGTTATCACCGTTTTGTAGCCGGCGGGCGTTTCCATATCGAGGACGGCGCTTGTTTTCGTGTCGTTGCCGTGTATTTCCAACGTGATCTCCGGCGCGGGATGTTCCTTGTCCACCGTGACGCTGAATTTGCTGTCGGTGGGCGCAATGTAGGTGATATTTACCTGCGCGGAAACGACAAATTCGTCCCCTTCCGTTACGCCTACGGTGAGGGTAGCTGTCGTTTCGCCCTCGAATCTGACCTCGGTGCCGTGCAGCGAGGCTTTGCCGTCGGGAGAATCCAACTTGTAGACAAGCTTGTCTGTGTGATTGCGCGGCGTTACAAGCACGCCGAGACCGCTTGGAGCAATATTGCCTTGAAGAAGCTCCAACACATTGACGTTGCCGCTGACCGTGGCTGCGGAGATCTCGTCGCCGTCTTTGCCCGCAAAGGCGACGGAACGGCTTTGACGAGTGACGGTGACGTAACAAACGTCCGTCGTAAACTCTTTAAGCTCGTTGGTGACGGTGTCGAATTTTTTGGCGTGAATGACTATCTCCACGCGGCCGAGAGGCAGGTCGTCGCCGACGTCGTTCAGCGTAAAGGTGTTGTCCTTGTCGTCAAAGGAGATCAAGCCCGCGCTGCCGCGGAAAGAAACGTCCATTATCTGACGGTATGCGCCGTCGGGACTTTCGCGCAGAACAATATCGGACAAAACGCCGCCCTTGTACCTGTCGTAATCGAAGGAGTACTCCGTTTTGTCGAAAAGATTGCCGAGATAGTAGCCGTAGGTGCATGTGTAGTTGACGGAAACGGAAGCGCTGTGATCTCTGTCGTCGGTCGCCGTCGCGGTGACGGTGACAAAGCCCGCCTTGGCAAAGGTTATCAAGCCGCTTTCGTCAACGGAAGCTATGCTGCCGTCGGATACGGTGTAGGCGACGTTGTACGTTGCGTCGGCAGGGTAAACCGTCAACGCGGGGAAACGCGAAGTAAGCTCCGCCGTGACTACGGACGAGACCTGCACGCCGATATTGACGAGCGGCTCGTGACAATGAACGATTATCTCATCCGTGACGGACGGATTGTCGTCGGAAATTGCCGTGATCGTGGCAACGCCCGCGCCGTGGCAAACGACCTCTCCGTCAGCCGAAACGGTCAGCACGTCGCTGTTGCTGGACGTAAAGTGTACAAGCGTGTTTGCCGCCTCGTGCGGAATGACCCTCACCGAAAGCCGCTGCGTTTCGCCGCGATACATATCGTCGGCAAACTCGTTGAATCGAAGCGCGTGTACCGACGAATCGGTAACAATGACCTTGCGGCGGGCAAATGCCGCCTTGTTCTCCGAGCTGGCGACCGTGACGAACGTTTCGCCGAAGTACCTTGCGGTAACGGTACCATCCTCGCTTACCTCGACAATATCGCTGTCGTCCACCGTAAAGTTGAGCGAACGGTTGTCCGCTTCCAGAGGCAAAACGTTTACTTTTAGACGGTGCTGCGGAGGTTGAGTTTCGTCTTTCAATTGCAGTACCAACGTATCGGCGTCGACAAACTCGACCGACTCCACGTAAATATGCGTCAAAAATCCGATAATAGCGCCGCTTACCAACAAAATAAGAAGGATTATCAGCGGCAGCAAAATTATCACCGACGTCATAAGCTTTTTCATAAAATTTCTCCTTGTTTACTCGATCCTGCGATACTTTTCGTTTGCGGTAAGCCAAAACACGACAGCGTTTATCGCCGCATAAACAACGCCGACGCCTATCGGCGCAAGATATGCGACAAGCATTCCGCCTTCTTCGATCACGCGCGGGAAAATAAGACTCATTGCGCCCACTATCGCCGCCGCCACCAAGCCGATAAGCAACATTATCGTAATGTTTATCTCTTCCGGTTCGCCGTTGGCTTTGGGTTTGAGGTTGGGATTGGCAAGATTGAGGTTGATACCGTTAAGCACCAGCCCGACAAGCAAAAATATCTGCGTAACTGCCAATACCGTCATTTCGACAACGTTGACGAACCCAAGCACGGCAAGCAGTATGCCGCTTATCAACAACGCGCCCAAGCTTACAGCGATGTGCAAAAAGCCCTTTATGCACAGCTGTCTGCGATAGGAAACGGGGATCATCTTCGTTATATAAAAGTTTTTGCCCTCGGAGCTGATGATCGTGCCGGAAAAGGAACAAATCATAGCCATAAACGTTGCCAACACCAACATCGACGCGCCGTAATTGATACTGCCGCCGATCTGCGCCGAGCCGACTATGTTTACCAACCTGTTGCAGAAAAACACCATCACGGGGGTGGATATCGCAACGCCGAGATAGAAATAAGAATACGTTTTGGTGCGAAGTATTTCCTTGAAGCCGTAACGCAGCATTGCGCGCGCACTGCCGTAGCCGTCCGCAGCCGTGGGCTTGACGGTTGGGTCGAAACCGCCGTTTAACGCCTTTACGCGCACACGCGAATACACCGCGCGAGCGGCGGCAAGACCTCCCGCCGTGACTGCGACGCTTGCGCCGACCGTGATACCCAGCCCGATCCAAAACCTTTCGAAGAATATCATATAAGACAACAACGCGGCGGGATTGTACATGCCGTCCAGCGCGACGAGTATCTTTTTCCATATCTCGACGGTGCCTTGCTCCCAATTGTTGTGGATGAAAAAATGCGCCAATACGGTGAGAATGTAGTCGTACAGCACAAAACATCCCGCCAAAAACAGCACGAATATCACCAGCCGCACAACGCGGTGCTTTTCCAACAATGATATGACGTACATCACGGGTATTGCCACAAACGTGGAAAGCGCAAAGGGCACAAAAGGCATAAACGCCGCACCCAAGATCACTCCCAACACGTACACGACGCCGAGACACTTTGCCGCCCAGCCGAAAACGAGCATCACGGGCAGCACGACTATCGCCGAATAGACGGTGAGATCGATGTAATCCAACACCATGTTGGCAACAAACAGCTTAAACGCGCTTAGCGGAAAACGCGCGGTAATCAACAGATCCGCGGGTCGGTAAAGCCTTTTTACTTGCATGCCGACCGCGGCGACAGTAAGACCGAACATAATAAATGTAAGATACATCACCGCAAGCGAGCGAATGGGCACATCCACCTGCGCATTAAGCACAAAGGTAAGTACAAACACCAGCGCCAAAGCGACAGCCAACGCCAAAAAGGCGGCTATGGCAGTCATTATCGCGCTTTTTTTGTCGTTATTTTTGTTGAAGCCCCATTTGAGCTTCAACTGCAAGCGAATAAAGTCAATCATCGGATACCTCGTTGATCTGCATATACAAATCGTCAAGATCGAGATCGCTTTCGGCGCGCAGATCGACGAAACGAACAAGCTCGCCGCTCTTGATAAACGCCACCTTGTCGCAAATCTTGGCTACCGCGTCGAGGTTGTGCGACGAAAACAGCACCGCGTGCTTGTCGTCTGCGTACTGTCGGATAAAATTGCAAAGCAGCTTCATAGTTTGCGGATCGAGTCCCACCATCGGTTCGTCCAATATCCACAGCGCAGGCTCGTGTACAAGCGCGCCTACGATACAGATCTTTTGTTTCATTCCGTGCGAATAGGTGGCTATCTGCTTGTCCAACGCCGCAACGATATCGAAGCTTTCGGCAAGCTCGGTGAGCGCATGCTCCTTTTGCGCCTTGGTCGCGCCGTACAAGCTGCCGATGTAATTTACGTACTCTCTGCCTGTAAGCTTGTCGTACACGGAGTGGTCGTCGGGTACGTAACCGATAAGCTTTTTTGCTTGTTCGGGTTGAGCGTTGACGTCGAACCCGCCCACGGTGACCGAGCCTTCGTTGAAGGGCAACACGCCGATGACGCTTTTGATTATTGTAGACTTGCCCGCGCCGTTGCTGCCTACAAGTCCCACTACTTCCCCCTCGGCGACTTCGAGATTTATCTTGCGCACCGAGTAGTCGGTATTTTTGGGATATTTTTTGGATAGATCGGTAATTTTAAGCATATTGAATATTCTCCATGTTATATTCTCCTATAATATACCCCCCCCCATTCGATATTGTCAACAGTTTAAGACAAAATTAAGCGCTTTTTTCGACAATTTTTTTATTTTACGACTTTTTTCGACGCAGACGGCAGAGCGCCCTTGCGTAAAAACTTTTCCGCAAATTTCGACGTAAAGGAGTTTGTATGTAAAAAAGACTCTCTCGAAATTCGGGAGAGTCTTAGTATGAGTATTGCAGGGAGGCTTTATTCCGCGTAGGTGTAGGCGAGGGTGATCGTTACGTCGCTTTCACCGCTGTCGTAGGTTATCGTCAGAGAGGTCAGATGAGCGTCGGATACCGTTACGCTTAGCTTCATATTGTCTACCTGTGCGGAAAGCTCTGCGTCCGTAAGGGTCAGTACGTCCTTGACGTGTTCGCTCTTTACGCTTGCGGTAAGTCCGTTGCCGTCTA
>CANQCN010000042.1 GCA_947589685.1 uncultured Clostridia bacterium | reverse complement strand
AAAGCACCAACTTGCCCGCGCTCACGGCGAAGTGTCCACAGGACACGTTCGCTTTTCGTGGCGCGCCCCTCAACTCGATTGACGGGGAAGGTTATTGTCACAGTAACAGCTTTGTCACCGCGAAAAAAAAACTTTCCCGTCACGGGCAAGCCGTTACGGGAACGGTTTTGACGCTGTTGCGGACTGTATATATACAAATAGGGGCGGGAAAAATCCCGCCCCAGATTGCGTTTTTTTGTTATTTTACCAATTCTTCCAACTGCGCGAGAGTGTCCTCGAAGGATCTCGTCACGATGTCGAACGGCTCGCTCGAAGTGAGGTCTACGCCCGCCACCTTCAATTCGGAAACGGGATCCATAGAACCGCCGAGAGACAGGAATTTCTTGTAGTCGGCAACGGCGGAAGCGCCCTCTTTCAAGATCTTTTCCGCAATGCAAACGGCGGAAATGATGCCCGTGCTGTACTTGTAGACGTAGAACGCGCGATAGAAGTGAGGTATACGCGCCCATTCGTACTTGATCTCGTCGTTGTGACGGACCGCGTCGCCGTAGTACATCTTGTTGAGTTTCAGGTACTCGTTGCACATCGCCTCGGCAGTGAGGGGTTGTCCCGCCTCCACCATGGCGTGGGATATTTGCTCGAACTCGGCAAACATCGCCTGACGGTACATCGTTGTGCGCAGCATATCTAAGTAATACTGCAACAGATACTTCTTGACGTTGACGTCCTTTTCCGTTGCAAGCAGATATTTGAGCAGCAACACTTCGTTGCAGGTGCTTGCCACCTCCGCCACAAAGATCTTGTAGCCTTCCTTGGCAAAGGGCTGAGCCTTGCTGCTGTAATAGGTGTGCATAGAGTGTCCCATTTCGTGCGCTATCGTAAAGATGTCGTGGGTGGTCTTTTGGTAATTGAGCAACATATAAGGATGTACTCCGCTTACGCCGCTGCTGTATGCGCCGCTACGCTTTGTGGGCGTTTCGTGAACGTCTATCCAGCGGTTGTCAAAAGCTTGCTGCACCACGTCGAGATAGTCCTTGCCAAGGGGAGCAAGTCCCTTTTTGACAAGCTCGCACGCCTCCTCGTACTCGCAGGAAATGTCCGCGTCCTCGAAGATCGCCACGTACAGGTCGTACATATTGAGAGTTTCCACTCCCATAAGCTTTTTGCGAAGAGCGATGTATCTGTGCAGAGGGGCAAAGCTTGTGTGCATGCATTTGATGAGATTGTCGTAGACGGATTTGTCCACCTGCTCGTAGAACAGCGCTTTCTCCATTGCGCTGCCGAAGTTGCGCGCCTTTGCGGAGAAGCAATCGGCTTTTACGCTGCCCTCATATAGTCCCGCAAGCGTGTTGATCTTTTCGATGTACGCCTTGTAGTAGGTTTCGAACGCCAGCTTGCGCACGGCTTGATCCTTGTGCTGCAACAGCATAGAGTAGGTGCCGTGTCCCAACTGCACCTCTTGCCCGTCGACGGTGATCTTGTCAAACTTGATGTCGCCGCTGTCCAGACGGTTGAACACCTCGTGAAACTGTCCGCTGAAACTGCCTACTCCCGCAAGCAAACGTTCCTCTTTCTCCGACAGAATGTGAGCCTTGCCGCGAAGCACGTTGGCAAGCGCCACGTCGTAGTCGGAAAACGCCGGGTCGTCTATGAAGGCTTGCAGCTTTTCGTCGGGAATAGCGCTCAATTCGGGGCTGACGAAGCTGGTGGCTTCGCTGTACTTGGTAAGCAAACCGTACACGCGCGAATAACGCGCTTGTTTGTCGGAATCCTGCAAGTCGCTGTCGTAGTCCATATGGGCGTAACCGAACAGTCTGTCCAGCTTCAACTCCACCTCGTCGGACAGTTTGAGAAATTCAAGCAAGCTGTCGCGGTCGGCGAGCTTGCCCTGAAACTCCGTCAATTTGGGGTACTCCGCCGCAAACTCGTCAAATTCCTTTTCCCAATCTGCGGGCGTGGGATATATGTCGCCGAGGTTCCATTTGTACTTTTCGGGAATATCGCTGCGTTTAGCGTAACTCATAACAAAATTCTCCTTTTAATAAATAATAATCATATTATATACCGATTTTTACGATATGTCAAAGCAAATATAAAGCGCCGCAACGCGACGCTTTGCAAAAATGTAAGCTGAAACAAGTTTTTTCGACGGAAAAAGCCGATCTTCAAACGCAATGGACTTGATCCGTCGGAGATATACTAATAAACCGCCTTTTGATACAGCGGAACGATCGTTACCGTCTCCTCCCAAAGGGTATTTGTCCCGTCGGAGGTCACCGACACCGTGCAGGAGATCACCTGTCTGTCTTTGCCGCCGCTCGCTATCGAAAAGGATATTGCCTTGACGCGCACCTCGTCGTAAGCCGCAGAGCCTATCGGGTAAAAAGTTTTGCTGTTTGTCGTCAATTCGCCCGACGCATTGACGCCCGTGGAGGTCTGCACCACCAAAAGCACCCCTTCGCCGTCCGTTTTCAACTCGCAGTTGTCGCCGTAGGTGGAGCTGTTGTACGTGATAGTTCCGGCGGAAGCGTTCAGCGCAAAATTTTCGCCGAAGCGCAGCTCGTTGGTGACTACTTTCATCACGTCGGAGCCAAGCACCGCCGCCTTGGAGACGGTCATCATCTTTTCTTCCGTGCCGAAAAGCGCCGACGTGCCCACGATAGTCATAGACGCGAATATTGCCAGCAAAGCAGTGGCTACCAACACTTCCGTCAGCGTAAAGCCTTTGTTGTCAATACGTTTCTTCATATTTATACCTCTTGTAGGCGGCGTTGTCGTCGCCGTAGATGTCTATCGAAACAGACAGACTGTTGTTATACTCGTCTTTGATCTCCGCTTTTTTAGTTGTATCCGACGGTTCACTCTCGTCAAACAGCTGTTCCATTTGTGATACGTCTTTGTAAAACTCATCGTCCTTTTTGGACGCCGTCAAGTTCAGGTTCATCGCAGATGAGTACATCGTCGCTATCAACACACAGCCCAAAGCGACTATCAGTATCGCTATGAGTATCTCCACAAAGGATTCTCCGCGTTTCGATCTCAATTTATTTTTCAGTTTCATTGTACCGCACCTCTCGAAATAGTTACGTTATCTTTTTTCCATTTGGCGGTGATGGTCAATTCGTCCGTCTGCGTCAAATGCCCCTTGGTGTATTGTTCTCCCGTGGGCGTGGTATAATCGTAAATAGGGTTGCCCGCCGTTTTTGTTTGACTCAAAGCCGCTTGCCAATAAACGGAAATGGCATATTCTCCGTTTTCGCCGGAAAAGGTCAGGTTCAGATCGTAGCTCGTGTTCATAACCAGCTTGCACTTGACCGTTCCGAATCGGTTGTCATCGGGCACTGTCACGGTAAAGTTGAACTCAACGGGCGCAAGGTCTTTTTCCGGCTTTTTAGGTGCACCTTCGTTATTTTTCACACCGTCATACCATTCGCCCGGAACAAAGTAAGGTATAAGCTCATTGCACCGACTCAAAATCGTGCTGCAAAGTCGGAGGTGACTGCCCCTCAATGTACCTGCCTCGCTGTCTTTGCTCCAATTGCCGCGCTCAGCAGGGATCGTGAGCGTGTATTGGTCCGAAGCCGTACGCTGACTGCCGTTGATAGATTCCCAAAAACGTTCGTAAACGTAAGTTATTTTTCCCGACTCGTATTTGAGTCCGTCCAGCATATCCACCACCATCAGCGCCGCGGAGGACACGGAATAGTACTCCTGCTCCTCGGTGTGAGCGTATCTGCCCACGTTCGTAGCCGCCATAAGAAAGGCGGATACGCCCGCAAGCGCGCACAGCAAAAAGATGATGAGCGCTATCATAATAGACGCGCCGCGTCTGAAATTAAGTTTCGCAAAGTCGTTTTTCACTTTTGTCCACCTGCCTTTCGCATTTTATCCGAGCAATCCGTCGATCCTGCCGATCAGCGCAGTCAACTCCTCTCTGTAAGTTTTAAGTTTGTTGATAATTTGTTGTGCAATCTCTTTCTTTTGACCGCTAATACCCGTACACGCTGTGTTTAACTGATCAAATAAACCGCCGGGAACCACCAACCAACCGTTTATCTCATCGCGAACGGATTTCAACTTATTGTTGCGCTCTACGGTGTTTTCTTGATTGGCTACGTCGTTTACCTGCGTGATACAGTTATTGATCGCCTTGGACAAATTGTCAATTTGTTTTTGGAAAGAACTTGTGTCACTATTCGGGATAGAATCAAAATACGTCGTCATAGCGTTGAGCTGATACGCCGCTTGCTCGACTACCGCCTCTACATTGTCGACATATCCCGCCCACAGGTCCTCGGTCAGCCAATCTCCGTAATGGAACAGTATAAACGAAGCCTGAAATTCGACGTTTTCCAACTCACGACCAAACACAAACGGGAATGGATAGTACCGCGTATAGGTGCTTTCCAGATACGGAAATACATTGTTGTAGACGTTGTTGTCCGCGTCCACATAGTGGTTGTCGGTGTCATTTGCCTGCTTGTAGCGTTCTCTGTACGGATTGTCTTGATTGTTATACTTTGCGTTGTAGTCGTACATAAAGCTCGAATCGGACTTGTGCAAATCCTGCCTTTCTTGTGCCAACTCTTCGATCTTGGCGCGCAGCTCCGCGGCGTCTCTTACTTCGGCGCCGCCGTCGGATACCTTGTATTGGTTGATCTTGACTTTGAAATCGTTGAGCAAATCGGCAGCAGTCACGTCCGTTCTGTCGGCTTTTACAGCCAACTCGTCGAGAGCGCCCATCACGCCGGAATTCGGCGTGGCGTTGCACATCCAAACTACTTGAAGACCATAGCTTTGGACGATGGAACGCAAATTGCGCATATCGCCGGTCTTGCTTCCGTCCGGGGATACTACATCGACCGTGTCTTTGTTTTGATCGAAGAATTCCCATAAAACTTGCAAAGCGTCGTGAGCCGCCTTTATTGCGTCGTCCAATTGCTTTGAACCGACGGGGTAACTATCCAATGCGTTTTGAAGAGTTTGTATTTTGGCAACGGCATCGGTTACAAGGTTTTGATTGTCCTTGTAGTCTGCCATATCGCCCTTCCATTTGCTCATAATGGTTGTCAAATCATTCAATCCGTAGTGACTATCTTTTTTGCCGTCGATCACCTCTTGCAAAGCGGTTTTTTTGACATACACAAGGAAGTTGTCGCGACCCTCGGCAGACATGCCCATATCTACTGCCAAATTTCTGAAATTTCTGCCGGCAAGGTCGTCGCGGAAATAACGCATTACAAGCTCGTTTTTCAGGTTGACGTCGGCTTGCGCCAATTGCTCTGCCGCTTCCGCCGATTCGCCATCGGCTTCAAGCTTGGCGGCTGTTTCGACAGCGTTTTCTTTCGCCGTTTGATAAATATCCTTGGCGTGGTCAAACGCGCCGTACAGCAATCTCTCGTAGAATATCCTGTACATATACCCGCTCTTGTAGAATTGGGTATCACTTGAATCACCGGTGTTTGTGCCGTCGTCATCGCCGAGAATACTTGTAACAACTTTAAGGGCAGCTTCGTCGTTTGGCGAATCGACCAATGTTTCAAATGCGTCTTTGAGTTTGTTGTAAAAGCCCATAAAGGTGTATGTGCTTATGCCGGTCGCAGTATTTCTCAAATCCTTGGTCGAACCCGCATATGTCAATTCTTTGTTTTCGTACTTGTTGCCCGAAATGTCGGTAAAGGTGCCGTTGTAAATGGCGTAAATGGCTTGCATCAGCGTTACTTCGTATTCATTTTGACCGCTGCTGTGACTTGTGTGGAAGGTAGACCTGTCGTACTCCAACCAAATCGTAGCATTCTTATCGTTCGATAGCGGCTCGCTTTCCACATCCTTGATTAACTGCTCCATTTGCGCTTTCATCTCTTCCAACGCTTGAAGCTTGCTTATCCAAAAGACCTTTTGTCTAACAGCTTCCGCTTTGTTTTTCAGCGCGGCAAGATCCGTTGTGCCGTTGGCGTCATCGATAAAATCTTGTGCGACTTGAAGCATTTGCGCATAGTAGCTGCCGTCGGAAGCGGCGTCGGCGTAGGAGATACCCTTTTGCGCAATGTAAAAGTTTTTGTTGTCCTGTTCGAACATTGCTCCGGCAAAAAACGTTCTGTCGGCATACTCGCCCGTAAAATAAGTGTCATAGTATTCGAAATACTCGCCTTTGCTGTTTTCGGCGCCGGCTGTGCGTATCCACTCCACGCCGTCGCCCTCGAAAGTGCCGTAAATGGGAGCGGTGTTCTTCCAGCTGTACCCGGAGCCTTCCTTTACGCCGTAGATGACCACACAATAGTTGCCGTATACGCTAAGCGCCGATTTGGCGTTGCCGGCATGCTCCTGCACATAGCCGAGAATGCCCGCCGCCCGTTCGGAGGCGTACTCTATGTGACCCGCCGTGTAGCAGGTGGATATGCGATAGTCGTCTCCGGAGGTGTCGGTATCCTGCACGATGTAGCCCACCAAACCGCCGACGTATTGTCCCGAAAGATTGCCCGCGGCATAGCAGTTTGCCACGGTGCTGTCGCCCGTGATGCAGCCAAGCAAGCCGCCTACATAGCGGGTCAGCTCGGACGAGCCGTAGGCATAGCCGACGTAAACGGAAGCGGAACAATTTTGAATATCCTCGTCCTCGCAGAAGCCGATAAGCCCGCCCACATAGCAATTGCCCTCAACGCGGCGAGCAGAGTCATAAACGCCGCTACTATTTGGCGTCATATAAACTTGACAGTTGTAGATATCCGATGAGTCGCGCGAGGTACCGATAAGCCCTCCTACGCCGATCTCATACAACTCGGCAATTTGTTCGGGCACTTGGGACTTGACAGAGGGGTTGACAAGCAAAATATCGTACAAATGAGGATGATAAACGTAGCCGAACAGCCCCGCATAAAAGGGCGCGTCAACATTCAGGTTGCTGATCGTGAGGTAATTGCCGTAGTAGTAAAAACCGTATGGTAAATTAACGGGGGTAAAATCGACGCCTTCCCATTCCGCACAGGCGAAGTCTATTGCGTTGATCTGTTTTGCCGTTGTTATTTGTTTGACATGGTCGCGATAGATATACTTCCGTGTAATATCCTCGTAAGACAAGTTGGAATTCTTTTTGTAATTGGGATTCTTTATACGGTTGTAATTACCCTCTCCGTCTTTCTCGGCTTTTCTATATGTGCCGTCTTCTTCTTTTACATATTCGCCCTTACCCTCTTCGGTTTCGTAATAAAAATATTCTACTGAGTCCTCGATATTGCTGCTGCCGTCGGTATATGCATCGGCGCTGCCCGAATTGTAGCTACCGTAAGTGTATTTTCCGTCCGCACCGAGAGTTGCCGTGGGCAAATACTTTGTAAGTTCGGGACGCATTTCGGTAAGCTTGCCCAGGTTTTGCAGATGTCTGCCGCAGGCAATATCCACCGAACCGCCGCTGTGGTAGTCGTTGAACCACCCGTTGAAGGTGACGGAAGCCGAACGCGGCATATACGTCGGGTCAACGGGGGAGTCTTTGTCGTAGAGCGGATCGCTCTCGTTGTACAGACAGTAGACAGTAACGGTAATTACGGAATTGTCGCCCAACAGAAATATGCCGTCGCGGTAAGCCTCGGACTTTTTCGCCCAATCTTCGAATACGCCCTTGGGCGGAGTGAGGCTTGGCATATCGGGAGCCGCGTCGTCGACACTGAGACGATTTTTCAAATCGAGGACGTTGCACTTTTGCACCGTGTCCAGGACCATCGTATAGTTGCCCGACGCTATCTTTTGCGACACAACGGAGGGACCTTGCTCGTTATCGGAGGAAGAGGCGCCCAACGAAAAGGTGGAATAGATAGCAGTTTGAGTTAATTCAAGCTTTTTTTCCGAATAAGCCTTGCCGTCCTTGTCGGAAAGCGACACCAAGATGCCTATTTGCTTGCCGATGTCCTCCAATTGCTTGACCGACGGAAGATAGATGCTGAGGGTTAGCTCCTCGAAGTTGGTAATGGTAAGCTGCGGAGTGGGCAGGTTGGCAAACGCCACTTCGCTGTCGTTCACCGTGCCTTGGTAGTAGCCCACCAAGTCCTCTTTCCGCTTGTCGGCGTCTCCCGCCAGCGTCAACAGATAACTTACGGAGCAATCGCCTATCGGCTGCTTGGAGTAAAACACTTCGCCCACCATACCCGTATCCGATTGAAAGCCGATGGCAAAGTAGTTTTGCGTAAGCTCGTAATCTATGGTGCCGAAGGGCAAGATGTAACTGACGTCATTTTTGACGACGGTGCCGCCGTCCGCGGAGTAGTTGAATACATAGCGATAACCGCCCGACGCGTCGCCGGCGGTAGCTTGCTCGCCCAACTTGCGCAACTCGGACATATCGCCCGCGTTGCGGATTTCGGTAAGGCGGTTCTGCACCGCGGTCGCTATCGCTTCCGCACTGCGGTTGTACTCTACATAGGAAATATCTTTCGGATTTATAAACACAAACGCCACGCCCGCGAGTATCGCAATGATGGCGACTACAACGACGACTTCCGCCAAGGTAAAGCCCCGTTTGCGGTTCGGCTTGTTTATCGTGTACATATCACACCTCCGTTTGACAGATTGAGCGTAATCTATGTACATGCGCACGCAATTTGCATGTACATAGATTATATTGATCTATGTACCGGAATTTGGCAAAAAATAGATATAAAATGACTAATTTATAATATTTTTGGGGATTTTGTCGCAAAAAATGTCTCATTACTGTTGACTTTTTGCATATAATGAGATAATATACGTATTACAAGGTACATAGATCAATATAATCTATGTACATGGGTAACGGCGGCAAGACACCTTGCCGCCGTTATATTTTTGCTTGAAATTTCAGCGCGCGGACGAATCGAGCAATCGACCGACCTTGTTCATCATTGCCGTCTTGTGATCCATCAGCGAATGTGCATAGCGCTGCAAGGTTATCACGGGATTTGTGTGCCCCAAAACCTCCGACAGCGTCTTTACGTCCATGCCCACCTCCAACGCCCGCGTCGCAAAGGTGTGCCGCAAGACGTGAAAACCCTTGTGTCGGATATTAAGCTTTTGAAGCACCTTGTCGAACGTCCTTTGGTACGAGCGTATTTGCGCGCCGTACGCCGTTTTGCCTATTACCACAAATTGGCTTTTTGTGTGCTTTTTTATCTGCTTCATATAGTCCACTATCTGTTTGGGCAGAGGAATGACCCTTTCGGAGCCTTGCGTTTTGGTAGTATCGAACACCTTTATGTAATGTCCGTTCCTCCAACTGTCGTGACAGGATCTGCTGACCGTAGCCGTACCATTTTTCAGATCGACGTCCTCCCACCTGAGGGCAAGCAGCTCTCCTATCCTCAGCCCCGTGTATAGACTGAGCAGTATGCCGAAAAGATGGGGAAAATCGTTTCCCAACACATACTTTTCTATCTTTTTTTGCTCCGACATGCAAAAACAGGTTATTTTGCCCATTCGAGACCGCGGACGTACTATCGCGTCGGAAAATTGCCTTTCCGTCACGCCCATAGCGACGGCTTTTTTTAGCGAAGATTTCAATACGGACAGTATGCCGTTTGCCGTGTTGTACGCTATGTCCATCTTCGAAACGGAAGCGGAAAACTTTTGCAATTGCACCGCCGTAAGCTCGCCCACCTCGTATTCGCCCAAAACTGGCACAATGTATTTGTTCGCCAATTGACGGTATTTGTTATACGTTCTATCCTTTGTCGAAACCTTTACGTACAGTTCCAACCACTCCTCCAACCATTTTTTGTACAACATATTTTTACTCCTTTATGTGATTAGAGCGCGCTCTGCGTTCGCCTATATGATAAATCATTTACTTTTTGCAGGGTCTCACGAATTTGCGTAAAAGGTGCGCTTTTGCCGTCAAACGGGCATTTTTGCGCGATTTTTGCCTTTTTTGAACAACGACGGCGGCAAAGCGCTCTGTCCTTGCGGCTTTGAGTGCGGCAATATGGATAATTATCGACAAAAAGCAAAGAAAAAATATAGTATCGGATAAAATAGAAAAATTTTGCCGCAATTGCGCCCGAATGGCTTTGTCAAGCGGCAATACAAAACGAACAAAAAAAGAGAGACCGTCGGATACGATCCCTCTTGCGCGACAAAACATCGTACGTCACATAACAGTGAAGCCTTCGGTGTTTTGTATCACTTTGAATATCTCCGCTTCGTTGCCCGTGCGGCTGTCTACGTAGACATAATACTGACGGTCGCCCATTTCCGCCTCGAATTCGTAACAAGCGAGGTATTCGCCGTTCTTTTCGATGAGCGCCTTGGCAACGTTGGTCACTTTGAGACTGCCGCTGACGGCTTTTTGCGCGTCCTCGCGGCTTACTTCGCCGAAGCTGACGTCCCAATCGCGGTGATTCATCAGATACGCCTTGGCTTCCAAGCCCACCACCTTGCCGTCGGAGCCGACAGCCACCTTGATAAGATCGGGATATACGATCACGTCGTCGATAACGGTTGCGCAGTTTACGTAAGTGACGAAATCCTGCGTTTTGCTGACCCACACGCCCTTGACGTCGTAGCCGAGCTTGCCGCAAAACTGCTCGGCGACGGCTATACACTCGTCGCGACCCATATTGCCGTAGACGGGTTCGGAGTAGGTCTCGTACTGAACGACGTTGCCGCGGCAATCGGTAAGCACGCGGCCGTTGGCAAGTTCAAAGACGTACATTGCGCCCTTGTTGTTTATCTCGCCCGTAAAATTTGCCTCGCCGAACAGCTCGCTTACCTTGCTTGCGGCGCTCTCGTGAGAGATCTTGCCGTCGCAGCCGAGAGTTTTTTCCTCTACGCTTTCGGAGAAAGGTCCGTCGTAGATGAGCTTTTCGTAAGTGAAGGCGTTTTCCTCCACCTCGCCGAGGCTGTCGGACAGCGCGCCTGTGTTTCCCGCGCCGTTGCCGTTGGTAATGAACATACCGCTGTCGCTTTCGCTGTAATCTTCGAGAAAGCCGTACAGCCGCGTCGCCACGTTGTCGAGGTCGATGAGCGCCGCCCGTTCATCCGCGGAAAGCCGTTCGCCCTCAGCAAGCTTGCCGAGCAGATACGTAGCGTAGTCCTGAGTCTGGTTGACGAAACGTTGACACGCCATAAGGTTGTCGCTGTCCTCTATCGGCAGATCGGCGAGATTTTGATTTACCGCGTTGGCGTGGATAACGACGTCGGCGAGCATTTTCGTCTGATGTCCGACGTCGGACGACATTGCGATCTTGCCGAGGTCTGCGTCGAGATTTTTCATGCTGTCGCACGCCGAATACAACGCGCGCTTGTAGCCGTTTTCCTGCGAAATTTTGTAAACGTTTTCGTCGCTCACCTGCGACATGCGCATACGAGCCATTTTTTGAGACATAAGCGTACACAAAATGACGGCGGAAGCAACGGCGAGGAGCGCCACCGTGCCGAAAAATATCATCCAAAAGTTTTTTATCGTTTTATTTTGCTTTACCATATTTCACCTCACGAGCAGAAAATATGCTTGCCGATGGTCACAAGCTGAGGACGGGACCATATCCACTTGCTGGTGGCGGTTGAGGGATTGAAGTAGTAGATCGCTCCGCCCGTGGGATCCCAACCGTTCATCGCGTCCTGAGCGGCGCGCGTACACTCGTCGTTGGTGCCCATATTGATCTGACCGTCGGAAACGCACGTAAACGCTCCCGCTTGATATATCACGCCGGAAATACTGTTGGGAAATGCGCTGCTCTTGACGCGGTTGAGAATTACCGCCGCCACAGCCACCTTGCCCGTGTAGCTTTCGCCGCGCGCCTCGCCGTATACGCAGCAGCTCAACAAGTACAGATCGCTGTTGCTGAGCTTGCCGGACGAGGTGGTTCCGCCGCTCGACGCCGTGCCCGAAAGGGTGACGCCCATTGCCTTTGCCGTTGCGCTGCCCACTATGCCGTCGGCGGTAAGCCCGTTGCGGCGTTGAAAATATTGCACGGCGGCTTTCGTTTTTGCTCCGAAAATGCCGTCGATACTGCCCGTGTAGTAGCCCCAGCGTTTGAGCTTGGTCTGTATCGTCCTTACCGTGGCGCCGCTGCTTCCCATCTTGACCGTAGCCGCCTCCGCCTTGGGCAAAGCCAACGCCGCAAGCAGGATAACGAGCGTCAAAAACGCCAGCGTGAACGCCACAAGTTTTGTCGTTCTTGATTGTGTCACACAAATATCCTCCTGAAATTTTTTTGTTAGTATGAGTGTTTGAGCGGCTAATATTCTTTGTTAAATGGTGAATTGTCAAACTAAGTGCAACACTTTGAAAGAAATTCATTAAATAAATCTATCGGTTTTCGGTAGTTTAA
>CANQCN010000041.1 GCA_947589685.1 uncultured Clostridia bacterium | reverse complement strand
GTCGGGACCACCAAAAGGGTACCCACACGATTTGAGCTTGCGAAAATTGTGCGGGAGAGGACGACCCGCCTGTCAGCGGTACCGACCGCATTGTATGCGGTCGGTGCTGACTAAGGCGTGGGAGGACGAGGTGGAAGAGGGGTTTTAAAGATAGATTTGATTTGAGCATCACAAAAGGCTCCACTTGATGAGCAAGGGGAGCTGTCACCTGTAAAGGTGACTGAGGGGTTTGACATTCTAACTCAGTCCGTCCTCAACTTTGCGGCATAGCCGCAAAACTTCACATTTCGACGAACGTCGAAATACTTCACACGCGCGTTGCGCGTACTTCACTTGACGCGTAGCGTCAAACTTCACTAGTACGCGCGCGCCCGACCTTCCCCGTCAATTGCGCGAAACAAGTTGAGGGGCGCGCCACGACAAGCGAACGTGTCCTGTGGACACTTCGCCGTGAGCGCGGGCAAGTTGGTGCTTTTCTAATGCACCAACGCAGTCGGGACCACCCCAATGGGGCCCCGCACAATTTGAGCTTGCGAAAATTGTGTGGGAGAGGACGACCCGCCTGTCAGCGGTACCGACCGCATTGATGCGGTGGTGCTGACCAAGGCGTGGGAGGACGAGGTGGAAGAGGGATATAGGAATTGAATTTTTATTTCATCTCTTATAATTTTATTTTGTTTACAAACTTATTTCTATGTGATAAAATTATCGTTGTGAAAACAAGGTATCTCAAATTTACCGAAAGCGACCTGCACACGGCGGGCGAGCTTATTCGCGCGGGCGAATTGGTGGGGTTTCCCACCGAAACGGTGTACGGCTTGGGAGCCGACGCGTTGAACGAGTCCGCGGTGCGAAAGACCTACGTCGCAAAGGGGCGTCCGTCGGACAATCCGTTGATAGTACACATCTTCGACAAGTCGCAGATCTACGACGTTGCCTCGGATGTCAGTCCCCTTGCGCAGATCGTGATCGAGCGCGTTATGCCTGCGCCCATCACGGTTGTTTTGCCCAAAAAGCCCGTTATCAAGGGTATTGTTACCGCGGGGTTGCCGAGCGTGGCTATACGTATGCCGCAGTCGGACGAGGCAAGGCGATTTTTGCGTGCGGCGGCTACTCCCGTCAGCGCGCCCAGCGCCAACATCAGCGGACGACCCAGCCCCACGACCTGGCAGCGGGTAAAGGAGGATATGGACGGCAAAATAGCCGCCGTGCTGTGCGGAGAACCGTGCAAGGTGGGTATCGAATCCACCGTGTTGGATCTTTCCCGCGACGAGCCCGTCGTTTTGCGTCCGGGGGCTATATCCGCGGAATTTCTTTCCGAGCTGTTGGGCGTGGAGGTCAAGGTGCTTACCGATCCCTCCTCCAAGGTGAACAGTCCGGGCGTTCGTTACAAGCATTACGCGCCCAACGTGCCAATGGTGTTGGAGTTGGACGGCGACGCGGACAAGCTGTGCGCTTTTTACGACGCTCGGCTTGCCGAGGGGTACAAGCCCGTGCTGTGGGTACAGCGTCCGATGCTTTTCGGCGGGAGACGCGCGGTAGGCATGGGCGCAAACGATATGGAAGCTGCGGCAAATTTGTTTGAGACTATGCGTATGTTGGAGGCGCGCTACAACTACATTATCGCGAGCTTTTGCTGGCGGGGCGGCACGTCCTTTGACGGTCCCGCAAGCAGAGGCGTGTTGGACAGGCTTATGAGAGCATGCGGACACAATATTATATGAGGTGAATTATGAAGATCTCTTTGGCGAGCGATCACGGCGGTTATCGACTCAAAACGCAAGTGTACGACTATCTTCGCGAGTCGGGATATGACGTGACGGATATGGGCACCTACGATACCGACAGCTGCGACTATCCCGACTTTGCCCGTCCCGCTGCGGAGGCGGTGGCAAGCGGCAAATGCGAGCGCGGCGTCGTGATTTGCACAACGGGCATAGGCGTATCCATCGTGGCAAACAAGGTCAAGGGAGTGCGCTGCGCGTTGTGTCTCAATCCCGATATGGCGCATATGACGCGCGCTCACAACAATGCCAATATGATAGCTATGGGGCAAAAATACGTTGATTTCGATACGGCAAAGCGTATCGTGGACGAATTTTTGACGACCGAATTCGAGGGCGGCAGACACGCCGTTCGCGTAGACAAAATAGAAGGATAAAAAAGCAATGATCGACGAAGTGGTAAATTCCATATTGCAAGCCGAGGACGAGGCGAAGCGCCGCACGCAGGAGGCGGAAGCCAAGGCTGCGGAGATATTATCCGAAGCGGAAAAGAAAGCGGAAGCTATCCGCCGCGAGGGCGCCGACGCCGCAAAGAAACGCTTTCAACAGCAGATGGCTCAGGCGGACAGCGACGCAAAAGAGCTTGCCGCAAGCCGTTTTAAGCAGCTGAAAGCGCAATCGGACGAAGAGATCGAAGCGTTGGAAGCCAACGTTCCGAAAGCCGTCAAGTATATTTTGGAGTCGCTGTAAGCTATGGCAATCGTCAAGATGAAAAGGCTGACCCTGTTGGCGCTCAACGCCGACAGAGATCGAATATACGACGCGCTCATTCGCACAAACGCCGTACAGTTGAAGCGCAGCTCCGACATAGACAGCTTTGTGGATACGGATATGTCGCAAGCGCGCGAAAAGGCGCTTGCCAAAGCTGCGCGCGCGGAAGAAGCGATAGCTTACGTCACGGCGACGGCAGATTCATTCAACGCGGCGCACAAGCATGACAAGGACGCCAAGGTCTCCCTTGCCAAAAACGGTTTCGCCCGCCCCAAGACGGAGATAGACTACGATTATTTTCTCGGTTACGGCGAGCATGTCGCGGCGATAGAGGCGGATCTGGACGTTTTGCGCGAGCGGCAGGACAAGATTGCCGCGCTCGATTCGCAAGCGGCGCAAAAGCGCGCCGAGTTGGTCAAGCTGCAACCGTATTTGGGGCTTCCTCATCCCACGAGCGCCTATCGCGACACGGAAACGTCCGTTGTGCGTCTGTGCCAATTGCCCTCCGAGTCTGCGGACGCGCTGGACAAGCTTGCGGAGGAGTATTCCGCCGTGACTGACAGGCTGTGCGGCAACGCGGAGCTTACCGTGGTGGCGGTGGCAGTACACAAAAGCGAAATCGCCTTTTTCGACAAAGCCTCGGCGTTGGGGCTTACCGCTTGCTCTGTTCAAACCGACGCGCTGCCCTCGGCGGAAGCGGAGGTCTTGCAGCGCAATCTCAACGGTATCGAGGAGGAAACAGCCGCCCTTACGGGCGAGATAGCGCGTATGGGCGAGCATATCCCCGAATGGAAGGTGTACGTAGACTATCTGCTGCTGTGCGAAAAGAAGCTCGCCGCCGACGGCGACGTGCGGCAGTCCGTCTCCACGTTTGTGTTGGAGGGCTTTTGTCCCGCCGATAAGCAAAACGACGTCGAGCAAGCGCTCTTGTCCGTTTCGGACAGTATGGTGCTTACCTTTGACGAAATAGGCGAGGACGAGTTTGCTCCCACGCTTACGCGCAACGGCAAGTTTGCCACGCCTTTCGAAAGCGTCACCAATTCCTATTCCGTGCCCGACTACCACGAAATCGACCCCAATCCCGTTATGTCGGTATTTTATTTCGTCATTTTCGGGCTTATGGTAGCGGATATAGGTTACGGCGCGTTGCTGTTGGCGTTGGGACTTTTCGCCACCTTTGCCATCAAGCAAAAAACGGGGCTTAAACTGATGTTGCAGATGTTCGGCATTTGCGGCGTTTCGGCTGTCGTGGTAGGAGTGTTGTTCGGCAGCGTGTTCGGCTACACCATTTGGGACAAGGTTTTTCCCGATCCCTCCCACCCGATACACAACGGTATCATTCCCAATCCCGCCGATTATCCAATGGTGATGATGATAATCAGCCTTTTGTTCGGCGTGATACACATTGCCGCGGGCATAGCTTGCAACATGGCGGTAAAGATCAAGCACAAGCAGTATCTTTCCGCTTGGCTGTCGGATTTCCCTTGGATAATCGTTTTCGCTTGCTTTGTGCTTGCCATCTTCAACTCCGCGTTGGATATGGCTGCTTACGAGCCGTATGAGGCGTTGCGCTTGCCCGACGTCGTGTCCAAGGTCGCTTTGTACGTGTGCCTCGGCGCGCTGGCTGTGGCGCTCGTATGCGCGGGGCTGGGAGTAAAGGGCTTTTTGGGCAAGGTCGTCAAGAGCTTCGGCAGCGCCTACGGCATCATCAACTACTTTTCCGACATAATGAGCTACATTCGCGTGTTCGGCTTGATGCTCAGCTCCGCTATTATGGCAAGCGTCGTCAATCAATTGGGCGCAATGGTGGCGGGCAACGGCGGATTCGGCTATGTGCTTGCGGCGTTGGTGTTGGTGTTCGCGCACATATTCAACCTTGCGATGGGCGTGCTTTCGGTGTACATTCACAACGGCAGATTGCAGTACGTGGAGTTTTTCGGCAAGTTTTATACCGGCGACGGACAGCTTTTCGTGCCCTTCGGCAGCGACACCAAGTATACGCTTGTAAAATAACGTCAGAAACCGAGCATGCGCTCGGACTGTAATAAATTCAAAAAAAATTCCCAACGGAGGAAAAACAAAATGACAGGTTTAACAATAGGGATCATAGGTCTTGCGCTCACCGTGCTGCTGTGCGGTATCGGATCGGGCTTGGGACTGAGATTTACGGGCAAGGCGGCTGCGGGAGTCCTTGCGGAGGATTCGAGCAAATTCAGCAAAGTCATCGTGCTTTCGCTGTTGCCCGCAACGCAGGGTATCTACGGCTTTCTTATCGCCATTCTCGGCGCGAACGCTCTGCCTACTATGGCACATCTCGGTTCGCAAAACGCGACTTATGCGCAAATAAACGCGCAGGGCTGGTACGTATTCGCTGCTTGCGTCCCAATGATGTTGGGCGGCACCGCGTCGGCGATCCTGCAAGGGCGCAGCGCAGCGACAACGATAGTGGCAGTGGGCAAGCGCAGCGAAATTGCAGCCAAGTCCATCATATTCCCCGCGATGATCGAGTTCTACGCGTTGCTGGGCATGGTGGCGTCCATTATGATGTTCAACTACTTCCCCGTATCGGAAGTGGCAAATATCGTCACCCGTCCGGAGATACAACAATCGGCGGAAGAGGCAGTCAAGGCGGTAGCGGCTTTGTCGGGCGCGTTTGCCGCATAGTTCGAGGATGAAATGAACGGCAAGGAAAACATCATCAACAAAATATTGTCCGATGCCGACGCTTGCTGCGAGCAGATACTGTCCGACGCGGAAAATTCCGCGCGAGAGACTGTGCAAGCGGCAACCGACGCCGTGGCAAAAGACAGCCAAGCGCTCGAAGCGCGCATTGCCGCCAATCGCGAGGAACGTCTGCGCAACGCGCGGGCAAACGCCGAGTTGGACGCCAAAAAGTACCGTCTGCAAGTCAAACAACAGCTTGTTTCGCGTTGCTACGACGAAGCGTACAAGAGTCTTGCCTCGATGAACGCCGACGACAGGCTGGATTTCATCGGCGAATTGATCACAAGGTACGCCGAGGAGGGCGAAACGGTCTACGTTACCTCAGCGGACGCCAAGCAAGTGACGCAGCTGTGGCTCGACGGCTTTGAAAAACGCCTCAAACTCGGTCAAAAGCGCCTTCGCGCCGACGGCGGAGTGGTGTTGGAGGGCGACGGCTACGAAAAGGACCTGACGCTTGCTCGCGTGGTGCAGTATCTCAAAGAGCAGACGGAAGCCAAGGTGGCGGGGCTTTTGGGAGTACGCAATGAGTAGCGAACAGCTTTTTGCCAACGGCAGGATAGCGGTACTGTCCAACAAACTGCTTACCCCCGACAAATATCTTCGCCTTGCGGAGTCGTCAAGCGTAGCCGAGGCTGTGAGACAGCTGTCCGAGTGGGGATACGACGCAACAAACTGCGACGATTGCGAACAAATGCTGCGGCGTAGCTTGGACGCGACCCTTTCGGAAGTAAAGGAGCTTTGCACTTCGCAAAACGCGTTGCGCTTTTTGCTGTGCAAGTACGACTATCACAACGCCAAGGCGCTGATGAAGGGCAAATATATGCGTTTGGATTTCGGCGACAGCTGTTACGCCAACGCCTTTTACCCCGTGTCGGATATGAGCCGAGCCTTCGTCGACGACGACTATTCCCTTTTTACGAAAAATATGGCGACGGCTTGCGACGCTATCGACGCGGAATTTGCCGACGGACGCCGCAGCGCACAGGTGATAGACAGAACGTTGGACAAGGCGTATTTTGCCGATCTGCGGCATTTTGCGCGCCTTTCCGCTTCGAAACTGCTCGTAAGGCTTGCCGAAGCGCAGGCGGACGCGGTCAACGTGTCCCTCGTGCCCCGTTTCAAAAAGGCGGGAATGACGTCCGATCGGCTTCGCGAGTGGCTTATCGAGGGCGGAAGAATAAAACACGATGCGATCGTCGCTCTGTTCAATGGCGAGATCTCCGCGCGCGAACTGCCCGAAGAATACCGTCAGCTTGCGGAGGACGGCGACGTCGAGGCTGCGCTTGCCGTTGTGCGCAAACAGTTGCTGGACTACGCCGACCCAATGACTTTGCAACCCGCATTGCAGTATTTTTACGCCAAGGTGGCGGAAACGGAATCCGTGCGGCGTATAGTTGCCGACGTCAAAAACGGCGTTGACAAGGAAAAAATAAAGGAAAAGATAAACGCAAATGCCCGATAAGATCGCAGTAATAGGAGACAAAGACAGCGTGCTTGCATTCAAGGCGGTGGGAGTGGAGGTTTTCGACGCCACGACTGCCGAACAAGCCGTTGCGTTACTCAAAAAAATGACCGCCGAACGCTATGCGGTGGTGTTCATAGCGGAGTCGCTTGCCGAGCAGATCCCCGAAACGCTGGCAAAGGCAAAGCTGCAAACCTATCCCGCAGTGGTGCCTATCCCCACGGGACGCACGCCGAGCGGTTTCGGCATGCAGGGTATCAAAAGCGACGTGGAAAAGGCAATAGGCGTAGACGTAATATTCAATAAAGAGGACAAACAATGATTGGAAAAATTGTAAAAGTCAGCGGACCGCTGATCGTGGCGGAAGGGCTTGCCGACGTGGAGATGTACGACGTCGTCAAGGTCTCCGACAAAAAGCTGATCGGCGAAGTGATCGAGCTGAGAGGGGACAGGGCAAGCATACAGGTCTACGAGGAGACGGGCGGACTTAAAGTCGGCGACGAGGTGGAGTCCACGGGCGCGCCGTTGTCCGTCGAATTGGGACCGGGGCTTATCGAAAGTATTTTCGACGGCATACAGCGTCCTCTCAACGTGCTTATGCAGGTAAGCGGCAACCGTATCGGCCGCGGCATAGAGGTAAGCTCGTTGGATCGCAATCGCAAGTGGCACTTTGTGCCCGCCGTAAAGCGCGGCGACAAAGTGACTGCGGGCGACGCTCTCGGAACGGTGCAGGAAACGCAGGTGGTATTGCACAAAATAATGGTGCCGTTCGGCACCGAGGGCGAAGTGGACTTCATCGCCGACGAGGGCGACTACACCGTGGCGGAGCTGATCGCGATAGTGGACGGCAAGGATCTCACAATGACGCAGCGTTGGCCCGTGCGTAAGGGTCGTCCGTACAAGTCCAAAATGGCTCCCGACCTTCCCATGGTGACGGGGCAGCGCGTTATCGACACGCTGTTTCCGATAGCCAAAGGCGGCGTGGCTGCGGTGCCCGGACCTTTCGGCAGCGGCAAAACGGTGGTACAGCACCAGCTTGCAAAGTGGGCGGACGCGGACATCATCGTCTACGTGGGCTGCGGCGAACGCGGCAACGAGATGACGGACGTGCTGCGCGAGTTTCCCGAATTGAAGGATCCGCGCACGGGCGAACCGTTGATGAAGCGTACCGTTTTGATAGCCAACACCAGCGATATGCCCGTTGCCGCGCGGGAAGCGAGCATTTACACGGGCATAACGATAGCCGAGTATTTCCGCGATATGGGCTACACCGTGGCGATCATGGCGGACAGCACCTCCCGTTGGGCGGAGGCGTTGCGCGAAATGAGCGGACGACTTGAAGAAATGCCGGGCGAAGAGGGCTATCCCGCCTATCTTGCCAGCCGCATAGCCGAGTTCTACGAACGCGCGGGCATAGTGCATGTTTTGGGCAGCGGCGACAACGTCGGCGCGATAACCGCAATAGGGGCGGTCTCTCCTCCGGGAGGCGATCTGTCCGAGCCTGTCAGTCAGGGCACCTTGCGCATAGTCAAGGTCTTTTGGGGGCTTTCGGCGCAGCTTGCCTATCGCAGACATTTCCCCGCCATCGATTGGCTGACCAGCTATTCGCTGTACGACAGCTCCCTTTCCGATTGGTATTCCGAGCATGTCGCGGAGGATTTCAACAGCCTCAAAGCGGAACTTAGCTTTGTGTTGCAGGAGGAAAATCAACTCAACGAAATAGTCCGCCTTGTCGGTATGGACGCTTTGGGCGCTCGCGATCGGCTTACTATGGAAACAGCCAAGTCCATACGCGAGGACTATCTGCACCAAAACGCCTTCCACGATGTGGACACCTACACTTCCTTGGACAAGCAATATCGCATGATGAAGCTTATTCTCGGATTTTATCACGACGCTCTCGACGCGTTGGACAAGGGCGCAGAGCTTGACGACCTGCTCAACCTGCCCGTACGCGAGCAGATAGGACGCAGCAAGTACATAGAGGAATCGTCTCTTGCGCGTTTTGACGAGATACGTCGCAACATAAAAAAACAGATCAATGCTCTCGTAAGCGGAGGAGGCTCCAATGCTTAAAGAATACAAAACCATTCGCGAAGTGGTCGGACCGCTCATGCTGGTGGATCACGTCGAAGGCGTAAGCTACAACGAGCTTGTGGAGATCAAGCAGGAAAACGGCGAGATCCGCAAAGGAAAGGTGTTGGAGGTCAACGGCGACCGCGCTCTCGTGCAATTGTTCGAAGGCTCGCAGGGACTGAAAATTTCCACGGCAAAAGCCCGCTTTTTGGGCAGAAGTCTGGAACTTGCGGTAAGCGAAGATATGCTCGGACGCGTGTTCAACGGTATGGGCGAGCCGATAGACGGCGGCGCACCCGTCATTGCCGACGAGCGGCTGGACATCAACGGTCAGCCCATCAATCCTTACGCGCGAGATTATCCCAACGAATTTATCCAGACGGGAATATCCGCCATCGACGGACTCAACACGTTGGTGCGCGGACAAAAGCTTCCCGTATTTTCCGCAAGCGGTCTGCCTCACGCGCAGCTTGCCGCGCAGATAGCGCGTCAGGCACGGGTACTCGGCAACGACGAAAAATTTGCCGTTGTGTTCGGCGCGATAGGCATCACCTACGAAGAGGCGGATTTCTTCATCAAGGACTTCAACAAAACGGGCGCGATAGAGCGCACGGTGATGTTCATCAACCTTGCCAACGACCCCGCGATAGAGCGTATTTCCACGCCGCGTATGGCGCTTACCGCCGCGGAGTATCTCGCTTTCGAAAAGAGCATGCAGGTGTTGGTGATACTCACCGACATCACCAACTACGCCGAGGCTCTGCGCGAAACGTCCGCCGCCCGCAAAGAGGTGCCGGGACGCCGCGGCTATCCGGGATATATGTACACCGACCTCGCTCAGATCTACGAGCGCGCGGGACGTATCCACGGCTGCAAGGGCAGCATAACGCAGATACCCATTTTGTCTATGCCGGAAGACGACAAAACGCACCCCATACCCGATCTTACGGGCTACATCACCGAGGGGCAGATAATACTTTCCCGCGAATTGTACAAGCGCGGCTACAATCCCCCGATAGACGTACTGCCCAGCCTGTCCCGTTTGAAGGACAAGGGTATCGGCGTGGGAAAAACGCGCGAAGATCACGCAAGCACGATGAACCAGCTGTTTTCCGCTTACGCTCAGGGCAAGGAGGCAAAGGAGCTTTCGGCTATTTTGGGAGAGGCGGCGTTGTCCGACGTCGACAAGCTGTACGCCAAGTTCGCAGCGGAATTCGAAAAGCGCTACATTGCGCAGGGCTTCAACACCAATCGCACGATAGAAGAGACCCTCGATCTGGGTTGGGAGCTTTTGGGCATATTGCCGCGCAGCGAGCTTAAACGTATTTCCGAAGAAATGCTGGACAAGTACTACAAACCACAACAAGCGGAGTAACAAATGGCAGTAATGAACGTCAACCCCACCCGTATGGAAATGAAGCGGCTGCAACAGCGCCTCAAAACTGCTACGCGCGGGCACAAATTACTCAAAGACAAGACGGACGAAATGATCCGCCGTTTCATCGACCTTGCGGAGCAAAACAAACGTTTGCGCGAGCAGACCGAGCAGGAGCTTTGCGCCGCGCTAAACGCTTTTGCCGAGGCGAGGGCGGTTACCGACGCACGCGCAACGGAGGAGGCAATTCTTATGCCCTCGCGGCAAGTCAGTCTCACCTGTTCCAAACGCAAGGTGATGGGTATAGACGTGCCCTCGATGCAGGTGGCGGACAGCGGCGGCGAGCTGTATCCGTACAGCTTTCTCACCGTTACGCCCAAGCTGGACGACAGCCTTCGCGGGTTAAACGGCGTATTGCTGCGCCTTGTGGAGCTTGCCGAAACGGAAAAGACCTGCAATATGCTTGCCGAGGAAATAGAAAAAAACAAACGTCGCGTCAATGCGTTGGAAAATATAATGATCCCGCAGCTTACCGAGACCATTCGTTACATCAAGATGAAGTTGGACGAAAGCGAACGCGCCGCCACTGTCCGATTGATGAAAGTCAAGGATATGATCAATAAATAAATTTCTCCGAAAAACACGTTTGGCACAAGCGTGTTTTTTATATTAAATATTGCTGTGAGGGCAATTTCTCCAACGTATAATTGAGTCGGTCTCTTTGATCAACGTCAAAGGCGTGCGACAGGCATAGGTTTGAAGCAGGGCGTTTTTGTTAAAACTTTTTTTACCCCATATTGCGTTTTGTTGTGTGCGGTGCGTATTCTGATACAATTTTTTGTCTCTTAAACGTTTCTTTTGCCCGTCGGAGACAGTCCTATTCCACTCTCGTTGGAGCAATTCCAACACGATTGCATTGCCAAAAAGTTCGGCATAGAGTAGAATGATTACAAAAGGAGGTCGTTTTTATGTCCAAACAAACCATGGGCGAATTTCTTTCATCGCTGCGGCATGCGCAGGGGTACACACAGCAGCAGGTCGCAGACAAATTGAACGTCTCCAACCGAACCGTTTCCGCATGGGAAAGGGACAGTGCGGTGCCTGACGTTTTGCTGCTGCCTGCTATCGCCGAGCTGTACGGCGTAACGGTGGACGAATTGCTGCGCGGAAGCCGCGTCGAGCGCGACTCCGACATGCCGACGTTTTCCAAACAATCGGAACTGTCTATGCAACGCAAAAAGGTCTCAAAGTATATTTTGCAGGCTTACATTTTGCTGGGAGTATCTATCTTGGGTCAGTTATTGCTTTTTATGGGCTATCTGAACAGTCGGATAAACACCGATGATAGCATATACATTACTTGGACGGTGTTTGAATTTTTGGGTCTTGCTTTGACTGTGGTCTGCACGGCGGTGCTGCTCGCGCTTTGGAAAAGCACCGAAAGCGCTTTGACGCCGATCGAAGGCAACGAAGGATTGTTTTACAAGCTTTACACTCCCGTAGTTGTATATTTGTATATATGGTCATTTGCGTCGTTGTTTTGTTCTTTGGCGTTGTCGCTGTTGGTCTACAAGCTTATGTTTGCAACGGTAGGGATAACCGCTTACGTTGTGTTCGGCATTTGTATCGGGGCGTGCGGATCGATACTGCATACTTATGCCGTCGCGAAATGGAACAAGCTCGACAAAGGCGCAATTGCCAAGTTGTGGATAGCGACGATAGCGATAAACGCTCTTTGCGTTGCGATATTTTCCGTGCTGCTTTTTGCCGCCGAACGAGTTTGGTCAAAGCTGCTTATCTATGCTGCCGTTGCTTACGCCCTGACTTTTGTTTTGATGTTGTTTGTAATGTTGTTCGAGCGTATGTATATTTACAAATACGGCGAAACGGACGGGCAATTGTTTTACGGCACGCTTTGTACAATAGTCAACTTGGTGACGTCGTTGATTTTTATTGCCGTAACCCTCGGCTTTTTTGCCGTATCTGTAATTACGCCATCCGATCGGATAGATTATTTCAGCAACGATACGCCCTTTACCGTGGTGGAGATCGCCGTTGGTCTGTCATCGTTGATAATGCTTGTTTTGGGGTGCGTACTGCCTCATATCGATCTGATAAAGCACGCCTCCGACTCGTTGAAAAGCACAATGAAGCGCAACGCCCGACTTTATCGAAAGATCTGGCTGTGGGGTCTGATCCCTCTCGGCGTCGGGGCAGTTTGTTGCGTGGTGGGATTTTATTGTTCCGCCCCCGTTTTTCTTGCGGGAGCGGCAATACTTACGGCTTCCGTTATCGCGTGTACGACGATATGTCTTGCCAAGCGCGAAAAGCTCGTCAGATCGCAAAACTGACTTTTTGTCTTTTTGTTTGACAAATCGGATTCGTTGCGGTACAATCTGTACCGTAAGAGACAGCCGGACGGTTGCGTGGGGCAACTCACGAGGAAAGTCCGAGCACCGCAGAGCAAGAGTGCAGGCTAACGGCCTGTGAAG
>CANQCN010000040.1 GCA_947589685.1 uncultured Clostridia bacterium | reverse complement strand
CGAGCGCGCAGCGCGAACGCCACGAAACGAAGTGAAGTATTTCGAAAATACTGTTCTCGGAGCCATTGCGCGGCAAGCAAAAATTAGTGGCGGAGAGAACGGGATTTGTAAGGAGCGGCGTAGCCGCGACGGAATAGCAATCGTTACACGCAGTGTCGATTGCGTCACGTTCTCAGCCGAGCGCGCAGCGCGAACGCCACGAAACGAAGTGAAGTATTTCGAAAATACTGTTCTCGGAGCCATTGCGCGGCAAGTAAAAAGAAGCAAAGAAAAGAGCCCACACAAAGTGTGAGTTCTTTTCTTTGCGACCAAAAGACGTAGCCGCGCGATGGCGGAGAGAACAGGATTTGAACCTGCGGAGGCTGTTAACCTCGCACGCTTTCCAAGCGTGTGCCTTAAACCGCTCGACCATCTCTCCAAATGAGCGCGGCGCAACCCTTGTTGCTACAATAGGATACCAAAAAAAAGGGAATTAGTCAATTGATATTGAGCAAATTGCCGAAAAAGGTTTGAGCAAGGGAGCGAACGGCACACAAAAGGACCCGCCGAAGCGGGTCCCGTCAATCTTTCAATTACGTAATTGCTTACGCTTCCTTGGTAAATTCAGCAGTAACGGAATTACCTTGCACGTTACTCATTTCTAACGTCAACGTCGTAGCCGATGTAAAGGTGATTTTGCAAGTCAAGTTCGAAATCTTGAAAGTAATTACAAGGTTTTCACCCGAATCATCTGCTTGGAAATTCTCGCCGGCCCAACCGCTTTCGTATTGTGCGTCTGTGTACCATTCATCATGAATTTCCGCCTTGGTTGCCGTAATTCGAATACTATCGTACGTATCACTCAATGGCGAGGTGATGCTACCCGTCCAAGTACCGATGTAATCATTGATGTCCTTGCTTACACCACTACTCGTTGTTTGTTTTGTAAACTCCGCCGTTACGCTTCGGTTAAGAGTATTCGTTAATTCAAGCGTCAACGTCGTAGCCGATGTAAAGGTGATTTTGCAAGTCAAGTTCGAAATCTTGAAAGTAATTACAAGGTTTTCACCCGAATCGTCTGCTTGGAAATTCTCGCCGGCCCAACCGCTTTCGTATTGTGCGTCTTTGTAATATTCATCATGAATTTCCGCCTTGGTTGCCGTAATTCGAATGCTGTCATACGTATCACTGGTAGGCGCTTCAATACTACCCGTCCAAATGCCAAGGTAGTCGTTGATGTCCTTGCTTACATTTCCTCCCTCGTCACCTCCGCCGGCAGTCGGCTTGGTAAACACAGCCGAATAGCTCTTGCTTTGGTAAGTAATAGTTATGGTCAGTTGACCCTCTACGTACACTACCGTTATGGTATCGATATATTCCCACTCTGCCGTACCGGTATCGCCGTCCCAAGCGAGAGTAACCGTTGTATTCCAATCAGCACTGTAAAGCGTAAGATCGTTGCCTTTTAATTCCGCCTTTGTAAAGTTGTAAGATGACGAATATGCATTTGCATAATCGGGCATACCCGCGGGGTTGTTGTAGGTTCCGTCCTTGCCTGCGGGTTGTGGATCGGGATCAGGGTCCGGATCCGGATCGGGATCGGGATCGGGTTCACCCGTGCCGCCCGTACCGAATACATACCTATCGTCGCCGACGGTTATCGTTACGTTGATTTGACTGTTCTCATCCCAACGGACGGTGTAGTTTTTGCCATCGATAGTAAGTACAAAGCCTACTACTTGCATATCAACTTTCCACTTGCCTTGATTTTCCTCAATAGTTGTATAGGTGCCTTGGTGTTCGGCAAGGGTCGCGTTGCCTTTGCCGTCCAACGTCAATGTAGAAACATTGTCCGTAGCAGTAAACGAAAGTCCCTGCAAACCATCCAATACGTAGGCAGTACCGTCTTCGTTCAGCTCAATAAAATATTCATTATAATCATCGTCATACGCATAAATATAGCCTTCATAATCTTCATATTGAAGCCAATTGCCATCGGCTATTTTGAGCCAATTGTCGTCACGCACGGTCAATTTGCCGAGTGTTTTTTCGGTGTACTCTTTGCCGAATACGGGGTTGAAAGTGATGTCAACAGACTGATTCTGCCCTATCTTGTAAGTCGACTTTGCGTCATACAATTGAGAGCTACCACTCATCGTGCTGAGTTTCCAACCGATAAATATCTTACCTTGAACCGTCTGTTTGCATTCGGGCAGAGTTATTGTCTCGTTTTGACCGCTTACAATCGTTTCGGGAGCCTCTCCGGAAGCGCCTTGCTGCGTACCGAATTTGACATTGACGACTTTGCTCCATATTGCGTACAGCGTAAGGTTGCTGTCGACTGCCTTTCCGAATGTGTACTTCTTTGTGGTATCGTAAGACGATGTGTACCAACCGAGGAATTTGTAACCTTTACGCACGGGATCGGGCGTAGGTTGATTCAAAATGCTGCCCGCCTCTATTATTTGAGGAGATTCGGGCATGCCTGTAATATCCTTACCATTTTCCACGTACGTCACTGTAACAGTGGTAAGCTTTGTCCACTTAGCCTTGACCGTCGTGCTTTGCGTGACGGGTTGCTCAAAGCTGAACACCACGTCGCTGTCGCCTACATACCAACCGTTGAACGTGTAACCCTCTTGGGCGGGCTGCTTGTTAAATGTAGAGGGCAATTCGCCGCTGAACATTACTTGCGGAGCATAGGCACTTGTATCGCCCGTGTATTCCTCGCCAAGCTCAAACGTTACGGTTACGATGTCCGTCTTTGTAAGGGTACCGTTTGTCGTCTCGTCCTTCGGAGCGATGGGCGACGTGTTGACGACATGCAATGTGATGGAGAACACGCCGTCTGCCGTAAACGTAATGGTAATATCCGTAGTTTCCATACCCAATGAGGAACTACCGGTAGCTTTCAAAAATTCACCGGACTTGTCCTCAGTCAACGTGAAATCTTTGGTGCCATCTGCGAATGTTGAGCCGACAGAACGGAACTTGATGGTGTTGCCGGTTATATAGGCAGCGTCCCACTTTCCGATCGTGCCCTTGTAGTAACCTTGATAGTCCGCCAACGTCTTGGTCGTGGGGACGATTTCCTTGTGTTCAGTGTAAGTCGCTGTAAGCGTCACCGCCTCGCCCGTCATATCGAATGTTTGACCGGGTTGGTAAGTGTGACCTTTACCGTCGGACCAGCCGGCGAAATCCCAGCCTTCCGCAGCCGCAATCGCATCTGCAACGGTAACTTGTTCACCCTGAGCGTATTGCTTAGTCTCCGGCAATTGAACGCTGTCTGCGGCGTGTTCGCCCGCGGCGTAAGATACGTCGAACTTTTCTACCGGTGCAACAGTTTGACGTTTGTAAGTGCCCGTATAGGTGGTTGAAAGCTTTTTTGCCTCAATAGTGAGGGTGTCGCCGTCAAGCGTGAGCGTGATGTTGTAGAATATCGCAATCGTACATGTGGCAGTGTTGCCGTCAATACTGAGAGTCGCTTCTGTCGGGGTCTCGTCCGCCGAATAGAAAGTAATGGACGTGCCCTCAATCACTACTTTGGTAAATTTGTGATTGGAGTCTCCATCGTTGAGATCCAAAGCCGTTTCGGCAATGTATGTGCCGGGAAATTCGGGTTTTACGTCAGTACCCCCCCCCGTTGTGAAAATGCCCTTGACATTGTCGCCGTTATCAAGGAAGTTGATCGTTGTTTCGTTCATTACGGCAAGAGCAAACTGTGTTCCACCATACGTGACACCAACTTGGAATTGATAATAATGCTGCGCACCTTCGAAGCCACCTCCGACTGATAAATCGACAAATGTTACCACTTCTTCTACGGGGTTGCCGTTGAAGGTATATTTAACAAGCGCTTTTGTGCCGTTTTCAAGCGAGTCGAGCGTGATTTCGGTGAAAATATATGTGTTAGTAACAATACCTTTGCTTTCAACGGTAGCACTGCCCTTGAATGTGGCGTGTCCGCCACACTTGTCCGCGCAGACTTCCTCGTGACAGTCTTGGTTGAGACATTTGCCGCACAACGGACAAATGCTGTTACAAGTGTGTTTTTCCGTGCCGCCAACGCGGGTAAGGGTTGTGCTGACACTTGCCGCAACACCGATAAGCAAAGATTGTTTGTCGGGCGTTATACCGAAAGTCCAATATGTGGTTGTTGAGAACGGACCACCCGTGGAGGGAGCAAATTGCCAAAGCGTTTCCACTTGATCTTTCCATTGCACCTGAGTAAACGAACTGTAATTTCGCAACATTCCGTTGGTTCTGCTGCACGTCACTTCATACGATTGTCCGTCTACGGAAAGTTTAACCTTGATCTCATTGACGGTCGTGAGGTCGTCAACCTCCACATACGAGAAGCAAACCTTGTAGGTAGTGCCGCTCTTGGTATAATCAAATACGGCGTCGGTTGTGAATACGATCAAATCGGGGTGACCTTGGCACTTATTCGCGCAAGCAGGATCTTGACACTCTTGGTTTGTGCATAAACCGCAAATAGGGCATTTGCTTTTGCAATAGTGAGCATCGGACTTGTCAAAGGTGCGAGCTGCGGGAGCTTTTTCGGGTGCGGTAAACCAACCCGTCAATTGATCTCCGCTTATGCTGAGCAAAAATTGATAGTCGTTTTCTGCTTGTTGATAGAACAAAACAAGGTACTTGTCTACGATGTAGCCGGTCGCTTCGCCGGCGGAGGAAATGTTAAATGTGCCGTCCGCTATCGTAATGACTATTGCACCGCCGCTTTGCTTCCAAGCACCCTCAAAGTCGCTAATAGATGCATTGGAAAGAGCCGTCTTTTGCATGTAGGTCTTGCCGCCGACGGTAATTCCTCCTTCAACAGGCTGTACAACAACGGGTTCTTCTTCGCTGTCCGGAACGCGCGATTTCAATGTGGAACCGTACAAATTGTTCACAGTTGCGTACAACAAAACGCACTCGTTGTCGATGATGATACAACCAACGGAATCTTGTTCACCGGCAGTAGCCGCTGAAATGATCACAGTGGAATCGCCGTTTGTCCAAACGCCCACATATGGAGTGATTTCCAGCGGAGTAGTACGCGTTTCCCAAATGGCGTAGAGCGTAAGGCTGTACGCACCGTCGGACTCTTGCACGTACTGTTCGTATTGAGCGAAAGCCCAAGGAGTGCTGCTACTCTCTGAAAGAGCGGGACCTTCCTTGGTGTACGCCCAGCCGACAAATTGCTTGCCGGCGTTGCTGAATGTGCATTGCAAACCGTTGATCAGAGTGTAAATACCGCTACCGTATTTGAACGTCTTTGCAGCCATCTCGCCCGAACCGCCGTTGGGGTCGAATTTGAGCGTGACATTTGCCTGCGTCCAAGTTGCCAATATCCGAATATTTTCCGCTGGCATTGTGTAGGTAGAATCGGGTTGATAAACCGTTTCGGTGATGTTTACCCAAGAGCCGCCCTCTTCTTCGTAGCGACTGTCCTCAACCCAATGCTGCACTTTCCAACCGGCAAAGGTGTAGCCCTTGCGCGTCCAGGTGCAAGCGGGGAATGTGATGTCAGCGCCTGCTGCATACTCGCCGCCTTGCGGCGCTTGACCGGAGACTTCCGCATTGTAGCCTTCATAGTAACTGACAGAGTACTCCTGCGTTGCTTCGCCCCAAACGGCGGTAAGAGTTACGCTGGAAGTAATGGTGGCTTCCGCACCGGGTTTGTAGGTGTTTTCGCCGTCGCTCCAACCCGTGAGAACTTGCTCACCCTTGCTGTAACCTTCCGCAGCGGGCATGGTTACCGTGATACCTCTCGGAGAATAGCTCTCTTCCCAAACGGGTGCGGGCCGCGTGCCCGTGCCGCCGTCAAGATCGAACGTTACGCAAATGGCAAACTTGGCGTTGAGCGTGATGTCTTGCGTGACGGGGGTCGTAAACAAGAACTCCGTGCCCTCGTCGTCCGTCCAATAACGGAAAGTCTTTTCGCCGTTGGGATCGGTGGGATCCTGAGCGGGTTTGGTGGCAAGTGCGCCCTTGTTGATGGTTTGAGTGTCGAACACTGTTTCTTCCACTTTGAAAGTGACCGTTACTTGTTCGGCGGGAGGCGTTACTTGCTTCTCCGTCCACTGTGCAACAAGCTCGGTATCCTCGGCGGGCATTGTGAACGTTGCGCCCGCTTGCAGCTTGCTTTCACCCCAGCCTGCAAACTCCCAACCTTCCGCCGCTGCGGGAGCTGCGGGCAAGGCGTATGTTGCGCCCTCTTGAAGTTTTGTCGACTGCGGAGCGACAGCGCCGCTTGCAGCATGTGCGCCCAAGCCAAAGCTCAATGTATACTCGGTGGGTGCGGGAGGCGTTACTTGCTGCTCCGTCCACTGCGCAACAAGCTCGGTATCCTCGGCGGGCATTGTGAACGTTGCGCCCGCTTGAAGCTTGCTTTCACCCCAGCCTGCAAACTCCCAACCTTCCGCCGCTGCGGGAGCTACGGGCAAGGCGTAGGTCGCGCCTTCTTGAAGCTTTGTCGACTGCGGAGCGATAGCGCCGCTTGCAGCATGCTCGCCCAAGCCAAAGCTCAATGTGTACTCGGCGGGTGCGGGAGGCGTTTCTTGCTGCTCCGTCCACTGCGCCGTAAAGGTAACATCTTGCGCAAGGGTGTACTCGTCGCCCGGTTGATAAACCTTGGAGCCGTCGCTCCAACCGGCGAAATCGTAGCCTTGACGGCTGAATGTGTTGGCGGGAAGGGTGATAACGTCACCCGTGTTGACCGTGATGGCTTGGGGTGCGTCGCCCGTGGCGTCCTGCCCTCCCGCAAAGGTTGCCGTTGACTGTTGCTCGCAGGCAGCGAGCGCAAGGGACGCCGCCATCACAAACACAAGCACAACGCAAAGCAACCAACGTGCCGTTTTGTTTGTCATTGTTTTTTCCTCCATAATAGATTTTTTTTAACAGATTCGTTCGGCGCCGCGCGCAGCCGCTTGCCGCGCGAGACTTATTGCCGAACGAGAGTAAACGTTTTGTCTGCCTCGTTGAGAGTGATCTTGTAGGTGCCGTTGAACTCTTCCGCTTCTTCCGAGACAATCGTCAAGACAAACACGCTGCCCTGAGCGGACTCGAATTGAGCGTTGACCTCGACGGAACCGTTTGAAGTTTTGAACAGAATGTGTATGGACGTGACTGTGCCGTCTGTCGTCTTGGTGACGATGGCAATGTCGTCCGTGGAAGAGTCGCGATAGGTGATGATAGAGGACGCAAGCTCCCAAGTGTAGGTAAAGGTGCTGCCGCTGATACGCACGGTGATGACGTAAGAGTCGTTGCGCCACATCACGCGGAACATATAGGCGTCGTCGCCCAGCTCGGTGAGATACCAACCGCGCGTTGTTGTGGACAAGCCGTTGCCGTCCGCACCCGCAATTCCGTCGACGTTTTTGAGACAGCCGTCGGCTTGGATAATATCGCCATCGTAGATCGTGATCGTGGAGCCGTCCGCCGCCGTGTAGGTACGCTCGACGGTGATCTTGCTGCGCGTGTAGGAGAACGTGCAGTCGTTGTTCATCGACACCGTGTACACGTAGCCGTCGTAAGTGAAATGCGTGCGGTAGTTGGAGTAGTCCATAGGCACGTCCACGCCGCAATACTTGCCGCTTGCGCTGCCAAAGGTGATTTCGAGAGTTTCGGACGGATCGCGCACGCCCTTGTAGGTGAGGGTAGTGCCGCCCTTTACAAACACGTATGTTTCCGAATCGCCCACGTCGGTAACGTCCATGCCCGTCATTTCGCCGTTGGGCTGAATGGTGAGACGGTTTTCTATCACGGTGAGACCGAGAGTAAACTGACTGTACTCGAACCACACGACGGAGAATATGTTGCCCTCGCGCTTGTACAAGCCGAAGTAGTATTCATCGAACATAATGCGGTCGCCAAGCTCCAACACGGCAGCCGCGTTGGACTTGCTGTACCACAGCTCCGCAGAAGCCGCCTTGACGCGCAGCGCCGTTGAGTAACGCGCCCAATTGGCGTCGGGATTTTCCGCATAAGCTATGCCCGTTTCGTAACTCGGCACGTATACGCGCAGACTGAGTACGCCGTCGAAGGGCAAACCCTCCAAAACGGGCGGAACGTCGCTTGCAAAGGTAATGACAAATTCCAACGGTGAGACTTGCATTTCGTCCTCGCTGACGACGCGTCCGCACTCGTAGAAGGCACGACTGCCGATCGAGCCCACGGCGCCGTCGAAGGAAACGGAAACAAGCCCGAAGTTGCGGGCAAACGCCAATTCGCCTATGCTTTGCACACTGCCGAAGCTGATTTTTGTGAGGGCACATTCGTAGAAAGCGTACGCGCCCACGCTTTCGGTTGCGGGATTGAACGTTACGCTGCCGAGATTTACGCACCCGCGGAAAGCGTTTGCGCCTATCACGACGACGTTGTTGAGATTGACCGCCACGATGTAGTCCAAACCGAGGAACACGCCGTCGGCTATTTCGGTGACCTCAGCGGGAATATCCACGGTGACGTTGACGGGGTTTACGTCCTTGTTGTTGTAGCTGACAAGCACGCCGTCGACTATTTCGTAAAGCGGCTTGTTTGCTTGCTCCGCCTGACTTGTGACAAACTGTCCGTAGCCCTGCGGCTGACTTGGAGTTGCGGTCGCAAACGCCTTGCGATATGCCTCTTCCGCTCCGTCGGGGACGTAAATTTTGAAATTGCCCTTTATCCAACGGAACACGTCCTCGCCCAATTCGGGCGGAGTGGCGGACTTGAAGTAGACCGTTTTGAGAGCAGACGCACCGCTTACGCTGCTGTTTTGAAAGGCGTGGTCGCCTATTTTTTTCAATGTGGTCGGGAAGGTGACGAAAGTGACGTCCTTGCCGTTGAATACGTTTGCGGCGATCTCCGTTACGCCTTCGGGGATCTCGATAACGCTGCTTGTGCCGAGATACTCGGTGAGTACGCCGTCCACCACCACAAACCCGTCGTCGAACATGCGGAACGTGCGCAGATTGACGTTGATCTCAAACGCCAGCCGGCTGTCGTCGTCGATAAAGGTGGCGATAAGCGTAAATACCGCAGATTTGTCTGTTGGCGTGATCGTGTAGTAGCACGCACGCTCGGTTTCGATGTTGCCCTCGGCGGAGAAGTACGCGCCGTTGTAACCATCCAGATACAGCGTAGAGGGAGTTGTGCCGTCGGCATGGGCGTACTCGCCCTGCTCGTTGTGACGTATGCTGAACAAGCCGATACCTTCGTAGCCCTCCTCGCCGAGCTCTTGCCAAATGAAATAGAACGGATCGCCGTTGTCGGGCCAGAAAATCATTTCGGGGTCGCTTTCGTCAAAGTAATTTGCATAGAAATATACGCCCTGGGCGATAAGTTCGAGCGACGGCTCGTCCGTATCGGGATCGTAGGTCACGTTGTACAGCTCGCCGTTGCCGTAGCCGTCCAACATCATCATATAGGAGTCGTCTATTTCAAGATTATAGTAGTAATACAGAGCGTAGTAGCCCTCCTCGCCGAACTGCATAAAGTAGCCGTCGAGAACGACTCCCTCGCCCACGTCCAAGCTTTGGGGAACGAGAGAAAAGTACATTTCGATCTCCTCTCCCGTTGCGGGCATAATTCCGTACAGATAGTAGTCGCCCTCGGACGTAGACTCGTACACGCACATAAAGTTTTCAACACGCTCGGTGTTTTCTTCCGGCATGGCAAGCACCGCCGCTCCGTAGCCGTCCAAAACGAGCATTACGTTGGGGTTGGGGTAGCCTTTTCCCTCCTCGTCGTAGTACAGCGGATCGACATAAATGTATGCGCCCGCTTCCTCGCCGCGGTAGGTGAACAGATTGTTGCCCGCGTCGTCGTTGTACACTCTGCCGTAGACCGTTGAGTCGTCCAAAGCGACCTCGAACTCCACCGTGCCCGCGTCCTCGTTGACGTTGACGTAGCCCTCGTACTCCTTGCCGGAGTGAACGAGCGTTGCAGCGCCCCTGCCCGTCATATTGCGGCGCAGCTTGACCGCGTCTCCGCTACCCGCGTCGTCGGCATACACGTCGATGATGACGGGATAAAGGGTAAGGTCGCTTGTTATCACTATCTCCGCGCCGAAGGGGTAATCTCTGCCGTTGCCCGTGGACGAGCTGCAATAGGATATGACCTCGCTGGCGGGATCGGCGTTTTCGGGCGTGCGAACGATAAACTTGCCGCCCCAACGCACGGTTTGCGTGGCGCCGTCGTCGGCATAGATGATCGTGAAAGAACGCAGCTTGTAATAAACTTTGAGAGTAAAGCCCGTTTCGCCCACTCTGCCCGTGTTGACGCTGCCTTCGTGTTGAGAATCCGTTTCGTACTTGCTTTCATCGGGGTTTTTGGCTATTGCGGGCTGTCCGACGGTTGCCTTGAAGCTTTCTGTTTCGCCGCGAACGTACTCGCCCACGACGTCGTCCTTTTCCAGCCAGGTCTCTTGCGTTACCGTGGCTTGCCACACGGCATAAAGCGTGACGTCCTCGGTGAGGGTGACGCTGTCGCCCGGCTTGTAGCTTGTGCCCGTGCCGTTGTTTTTGGTGTTGAACTCTACAAATTCGGCTTGCGAAACAAATCCGCACTGCGGTATGACGTAGCTTGCGCCCGACTTGCCCGAAAAGGACGACATCGAGCCCGTAGCCGACGTGGCGTAGCCCTTGTCGAAGGTGAGGGTAAATATCGCCGCTTTGTAGTACAGTTTGAGCGCCGCACCGCTTTCGCCCAACGTCGCTTGCGTGACGTTTTGCGCGCTTTCGTCAAATACATAGCCGCTTATTTCGATGATTTCCGCCTGCACCTCGGAGCCTAACGCCCCCTTGAAAAGCTGCGTACGCTCCTCGTCCTCGGCAAAGCTGCCGTCGGCTTGTTCGAGGTAGTACCGCACCGTGTAGGACGCAAGCCATTTCGCCGTGACGGTGAAATCCTCCGCGGGAGCAAGGGTCTGCGCCGTTACCGCCGTGCCGTTGAGGTAGTAACCGTCAAATTCCAGCTCTGTTGCGGGCTTGGCGACTTGGTTGAGTTGGTCGAGAAAGCTTTCGCCCGACTTGACGGAAAACGTGACGTCGGACGCGCCTTGCAAACCGAAATGTACCGTCGCCGTGACAGCAGCGTCCTCGACGGGAGTCGGCTTGCACGCCGTGAGCGCGAGCGCCGCCGCAAACACGGAAATCAGCAATATGATGTAGATAATTTTGGTTATTTTTTTCATAATAGATTAAATTTTACTCTCTTTCTTGTTATTTGGCTATTTTTTGAGACCATTTTTTGCCTAAAAATGAAAAATTAACCCTTTCGTTTGCTCTTTAAGCAAAAAACAGACGCCGAAACGCCTGTTTTTAGTTAAAAGGATACAACCCAAGCTTATTTAGCTTGTATCGGATATTTCGTTTAGGCTGATCGGATGACTGCATTATATAGTACACGCCGCCCGAATGTCAAACAATTTGAACCAAAAAATGCCAAATTACGTAAAAAATCAATCCACAAAGCGGTCGAGGACCACTACGCGCGTGGGATAATCGGGCGCGTCGTCCAACACGAGGCTGTCCGCGCCGACGGATATGACGACGTCGGGGTCGAACAAAGAGGTAAATTTGTCCACGCCGTCGATGTCGAAGCTGTGTTCGGGCGTTTTGTAGTGCATAGGCACAACTATTTTCGGACAAACAGCGTCCACCCAACGCTTGGCGCCCGCCGCGTCTACGGTAAAGGTGCCCCCGACGGGCAACAACAAAACATCGCAACCGCGTATTTTGTCGGCTACGGCTTGGTCAAAACAGCCTATATCCCCCATATGAACGATTTTCAGCCCGTCCACGCTGAAGCAAAACACGAGATCGGAACCGCGCTTGGCGCCCTTGACGTCGTCGTGAAAGGTGGAAATGCTCTCCACGGCAAAGTCGTCGGCGGCACAGCTTATCTGCTCGTCCAAAACGGCGGGGTCGCCCAAAACAGCCTCCATACAGTCGTGGTCGCCGTGATGATGAGACACGGTGACGGCGTCGCACCTGACGCGGGTCATTTCGAAACCCACCATTTTCGAGTCGTATGGATCGGTGACGATCGTAGTGCCCATATCGCTGATCAGGCGAAAACAAGAATGACCGAGATATTGCAGTTTCATCCCTACCCTCCCGTAAGTTTATGCTTGTATTGTAGTGGACGGGAGCAAAGTTGTCAACGAAAATTTTACGCTCAAACGCACAACGTGTGCGCGTTTGGACCATTTTTGTACGCGCAAGGGCAAGCTTTTTGCAAAAAAGGTAGATTTTTTTTGTATTATCTGCTATAATGATAATGCAATTGGGTCAAGACGCGAAAGACCTGCGTCAACCTGCCGCATTTGCGGCATCTCATGGAGGTCATATGAAAGCTTGGATTCTGGAAGAACCGAAAAAGCTTGTGCTGAAAAATTTTGCACCCACCGAAATTTCCGAAAACCAAATAAAAGTAAAGATCGAAGAGGTTCTTTTGTCCAACTCCGATTTTGAGATCTACACGGGTACAAGCAAACGCAAGTATCCTTTCATCATCGGCAGAAACGCCGTGGGAGTAGTTTCCAAGGTCGCGGGGAGCAATCCGTTTTTCAACAAAATGGACAGGGTGGCGATAGAACCGTACATTCCTTGCGAAGCGTGCGACGAATGTAAAAACGACGAATACGAAAAATGCTCCAACATGCAGGAATTGGGCAACAACTGCAACGGTCTTATGCAAAACTTTATCGATCTGCCCTATTCGCTACTGCACCGCCTGCCCGAAAAGCTCAAAAACGAAAAGGCGCTGTTTGTGCCGTACGTGGCGTTTTGCCTCAATGTGATAGACGCGCTCAATTTGGAAAAGGGACGGCATATAGCCATATTCGCCTCCACAAAGACGGGCTTGATACTTGCGCAGCTGGTAGCTTACTATCAAGCGGTGCCCGTGTTTATCAGCAATCGCGAAGAATTGCTGGATACGGCGCGCGGTTTGGGCATATTTTACAGCTTAAACCCCGACAGTACGGACGTTGAAAGCGAGATCCTGGCAATAACGGGCGGCAGAATGTGCAACGAGTTGGTGCTGTTTTCCAACTCGGACTTCAATATGAAGGACGTGTACAGCGTGGCTGCGGTAAACGCCAATATTTGCTTGGCGGGCTACTCCAACAAGGAAAGCAAGCTGTCCGTTGCGCAAATTTGCAAAAAACACCTGAATATCTTCGGTGTGTACAACGGCGCGGGAAGCTATTCCTCGGCGATCAATCTGTTGGTGACGGACACCGTAAACGTGGATTCGCTTATCGGCAAGACAGTGATGTTTGACAAGCTTGACGAAGAATTGGCAGATACCGACCCGAACGACTTGGTGCTTAAATCCAAAATAATAAAAATCAACTGAATCAACCGAAAAAAAAAGTTATCCCCGAACGCCGTTCGGGGATAACATTTTTTTCGATGTTTCGGGCGATCGGACGGCAGATGTTTGCGTACTATTCGACCTAAAACCGACACCCATTTGCGTTTTTTTTCGCTGCGTTACACCAAACTCGTTTTGTTGAGAATGACATTGCTTGCCGCTCCGAGCCCCGTTGCGAACAGCGGACCGCCGAGAACGCACAGCGCGACGTTGAACGCGTCGGAGTTGAGCGGAGTCATCATTGGTATCATCGTAAACAAGAGCATACCCGCAGCGAGAGAGCCGAGGATAGAGAGCCAAAGCCTTTGCTTACCGACAGTTGCAAGCGTCAAGGCAAGGGACACGAATACGAGCGCAAAGAACACTTTGCTTATCATACAAGCGACGATACCGCCCGCGCTTGCGCCTACCGCCGCAAGGTCGAAGGACAGTCCCGCTATTCCGCCGCCGATCATCGCGCCGATGAAGTAGAGGACGAACATTCCCGTCGCCGCTACAAACAGCACGATGGTTTTGGAAAGGACGTAATCGAGTTTTTTCGAGCGCACCGTGAACAGGTTCTTGACGTAGCCGCTTCGAAACTCGTCGCCCACGAACAAACACACGAAGATCGCCACGAGAAAGTACAAGAGGTTGATATTGCACATACTTGTTAAGTCCATGCTCATGGCATTTC
>CANQCN010000039.1 GCA_947589685.1 uncultured Clostridia bacterium | reverse complement strand
CGGACGGTTGCGTGGGGCAACTCACGAGGAAAGTCCGAGCACCGCAGAGCAAGAGTGCAGGCTAACGGCCTGTGAAGGCGACTTCAAGGAAAGTGCAACAGAAATATACCGCGGCAATGCCGTAAGGGTGGAAATGCAGGGTAAGAGCCTACAAACGTTTTGGCGACAACGCGTTCATGTAAACCCCACTCGGTGCAAGAAATGAGATCAAATGCCTGCTCGGCATCTCGACATATTCGCTGGAGACTGTCGGTAACGACAGCCGTAGACAGATAACCGTTCAAGACAGAACTCGGCTTACAGACTGAACTCTTACAACATTTATCAAGTCCTTCGGGTAGCGCCCGAAGGACTTGTTTTATAACCGCTCAATTACTTTTGATTTGCTTGTTGACAATCAACTTTCCAAGAGCAAATTCACGCGACAAATTTTCTCTTATGAACTTCTTAAATGCTACTAAGGCAAATGAAAAAGCAAAATTGTCATTGACTGATACGGCTGTTTTCGATAAAACGTCTGAATCCAAGTTTACTAGTAAAGATACTCATAATGTTCTGCAACACGTTAAACTGCGAACAGGTAGAAAACATAAAAAATAAGTAAGATTTAATCTTACTTCACCGCACGTTGCGGGTCGGAACAATGCCGACAAACGAAATATCGTTTCGCGTTGTGCAAGAGTATTATATGTAATTTTATAATGAATGTCAACTGTCTTATTTTATTTATTTTTTATTCATTAAGATATTTTTATTTTTCGTCAATATATCTCATTGACATAACAATATCGTGGTGGTATAATACAATCACCACACAACCGAAATATTTTTCTACGCTACGAGGCATTTTTTACCTTGGTAAAAATGCGCTCCATACATTTCTCGTACGCGTAGTACAAAATGGTTGTGTGGTAACAATCGGAGTTGCGTTTTTCGTGCGACAGCTTCGGTTGCCGCACTTTTTTATTTAGGAGGAAAAAATGAGTTTAACACAACAAATACACGTGAAGTAAATAGTGTTTTAAATAATAACACAAAGGTACCAGATGCATTTCTACTATAATACAACAAAAATATATTTACGGAGGTAAAAACATGGAAAAAAATGAACTTATTGCCAATTTATATGGCTTGCGCGCAGGATTATCTCGGATATCAGTAGAAAAAGATATCGTTGATGACAAACAAAAAGAAATAGATGCCGTAAACGAACAAATAAAAGCAGAAGAATATAAAATTCATAATATTAAAAATGAAATAAATTCATTAAATTGTGCCATAAATGACGAGGAAAAAAATTGTCAACACAACAAGGACGAGTGTGATAAAAATCGGAAAGAAAATCTCAAAGATTGGACTTGGGGCGCTTTGATGTACACATTTCTTTGGGGAGGATTTATAATATATATTCTCATTATTTTTCCCTTTTTCTTGCTACCAATAACTAAGGTTAGAACTCGAAAGAAAAAAGAACAGTATCAAATTGCATGTGATGGTAAAATAAAAGAATATAATGCAAGTATTGCTGATAAGGAGAACGAAATTAAGCAACGGCAAGAAAGAATAGAAGTTTTGAAGGCTATTAATTTAGTTGATATGCGAAAGAATTATAATAGCGTAGCATTACCTGCTATTAGAAGAGCAGAGGCGGTCAATGTTGCGTTAAAAAAGACTTACTCTCCCTTGATTATGCAAAGCGATTGGGAAAATATTGATATGTTAATTTACTATCTTTCCACAGGACGTGCCGATGATCTCAAAGAAGCGTTGCAGTTGTATGATCGTCAAAAGCAAACCGATGAAATTGTCGGCGCAATAAGACAAGCGGAGTATACTATTGCAAACGAGATTCGCAGCGGTTTCCGCGTACTCGGCACTGCTATGGTAAGGTGTTTCAAAATATTGAGCGAACAACTTTCAGTACAGCATGCGGAAACAATGGAGGCGCTGGGCAATCTAAATCAAAGCATTCAAGCCAACACGGCGGCAGTTGCGGCAAGCAGCGCGGCGCAGGTGTTGTCAGACAAGCAGCTGAAAAAAGCATTGACGGACAAGATCGACACAAGCAGCAAACGCCTTGTCGATGATATGAAAAAAATGCAGGCTAATATTCGTAAACTTAACAACAAAACAGCATAATGGGTATAAAATTTTTACAAATAAATATAAATTTACCACAATAAAAAATTATTGTCGCAAACGTCAGCACCGTCAAACAGCAAGTGGGACGGTGTTTTTTATTCAAAACGGCACAAAAAGCGGTTAAGCTGTGAAAAGGTCAATGTTTGGAAATATTGATTATTTCAACTGTACTTGCAATGTGGCAAGAAAAGTACGCACCAGATATTGGATATACAATTTTGTTGCCAAAAACGCTTTTATTTGGTACAATAAATTTACTTATGGAAATTATCAAGCTGGACAACGTAAGCTACTACTACAAAGCGTACAACGACGACGGCAGCGTAGGCTCTGCAATGGGCGTCGAGGGCGTAACTCTCTCTGTCGAAGAGGGAGCTTTTGTCGCGCTTGTAGGTCACAACGGCTGCGGAAAAAGCACGCTTGCCAAGCTGCTTAACGGCTTGCTAATTCCCAAAAGCGGCAAGGTCACCGTCAACGGTCTCGATACCGCCGACAAGAACAACATTTTCGAGATACGCAAAAACGTCGGTATGGTATTTCAAAATCCCGACAACCAAATGGTGGCAAGCGTCGTCGAAGAGGACGTGGCTTTCGGACCGGAAAATCTCGGCGTTCCGCAAAAGGAGATCGTCGCGCGCGTCAACGAGGCATTGGAAGCGGTGGGTATGAGCGAATATGTCAAAAGCTCGCCTCACAGGCTAAGCGGCGGTCAAAAACAGCGCATAGCCATTGCCGGCGCGCTTGCGATACGCCCCAAAGTGTTGGTTTTGGACGAGTCTACCGCCATGCTTGACCCTCTCGGACGCAAGGAAGTGTTGGAGGTGGCGCACAAGCTAAACGCAAACGGCATGACGGTGTTGCTTATCACCCACTTTATGGAAGAGGTGTTGGATTGCGACCGCGTCATCGTTATGAACGGCGGGCATGTCGTCGCGGCGGGTACGCCGAGCGAAATTTTCAACAATGCCGCGCTGTTGGATGAGGTCGGGCTAAAAGCGCCTCGTGCCATAGAACTTTCGCAAAAGCTGATTTCCGCGGGGATCGACGTCGCTCAGCAAAGCGACGCGCGCGCGTTGGGAGGTGACGTATGTCAAAAACTGAAAAATTGACCGCTCCCGATCTGCAAATACCGCAAAATTCGGCTATTTTTGCCAAGGGACTTAACTTCACTTACAACGCCAAGTCGAACTTTGCAAAGCATGCTTTGACAAACGTCGATATCAATATCGACAAAGGCGAGTTTGTGGCTATCGTCGGACACACCGGCAGCGGCAAAACGACCTTTGTTCAGCACATCAACGCGCTTATACGCGTGCAAAGCGGCTATCTCAACGTGCTTGGACAGGATCTGTCCGCGCGCAAACCCGATCTCAAAGCGCTTCGCAAGCAGGTCGGTATGGTATTTCAGTATCCTGAGTACCAGCTTTTTGCGGACACCGTGCTTGCGGACGTGTGTTTCGGGCTGAAAAACTTTCAAGTGGACAAGGACAAGCAAACGCAAATGGCAAAGGAAGCGTTGGAGCTTGTCGGTCTGGAATTCGACAAGGTAAAAGAAAAATCCCCCTTCGATCTGTCCGGCGGAGAAAAACGTCGCGTGGCGCTTGCCGGCGTGCTGGCAATGAAGCCGCAGATACTTGTGTTGGACGAGCCTACCGCGGGCTTGGATCCGCGCGGCAAGACGGAAATTCTCACTTTGGTCAAACGCCTCAACAAGGAAGAGGGCGTAACGGTGATGATGGTGTCGCACGATATGAACGAGGTGTACGAAAACGCCGATCGCGTGTTGGTTTTCCGCGACGGCGGCGTGGCGTACGATATGCCTCCGCGCGAGCTGTTCCGTCTGGAAGACGAGATAGCGTCAATGAATCTTGAAGTTCCCGCAATGGCGGCGTTTTGCAACGAGTTGGAGCGGCAGGGCTTTGTCTTGTCGGACGGCTGCAAAACCGTGGACGAGGTGCTTGCCGCGGTGGTGGCTTTGAAGGAGGCGCGCAATGTTTAGAGACGTCACCTTCGGTCAGTATTATCCCGCTTCATCCTTTGTACACAGCATGGACGCCCGCGTAAAGCTGTTGCTGACGCTGTTGTTTTTGGTGGGGATATTCTTTGTGCAAAGCTTTGTCGTGTACGGCTTTGTGGCGGTGTTTTTGCTCACGGTCATTTTCGTTTCGCGCGTGCCGCTGCGGTCGGTGTTGAGATCCATCAAGGGTATCATCGTGTTGTTGGTACTGACTGCGGTCATCAACGTTTTCTTCACCAAGGGCGCGGACGCGGCAGAGTCTCCGCTGTGGGCGTGGTCTCCCTGGAACGGTTTTACCATCGAGATCTACGTCAACGGTCTCAAAACTGCGGGCAAGATATTTCTTCGGTTGGTGCTGCTTGTGATGGGTTCCTCCGTTCTTACTCTTACGACCACCCCCGTAGACCTCACTCACGCGGTGGAGAGCTTGCTCAAACCTCTCAAACTGATAAAGTTTCCCGTACACGAGTTTGCCCTCATTATGAGTTTGACGTTGAGCTTCATTCCCAGCCTGATAGACGAAACGGATCGTATCATTCGCGCACAAAAGGCTCGCGGCGCGGATTTCGATACGGGCGGACTTGTAAAGCGCGCCAAGGCTTTTGTGCCCATACTCATTCCGTTGCTTGTAGGAGGATTTCGCCGCGCGGAAGAGCTTGCCAACGCTATGAACAGCCGTTGCTATGAGGGCGCGACAAAGCGCACTTGTATGCGCGTTATGAAACTCGGTTGGCGCGACGCAGTGGCAAGCTTGCTCGTAGTCGCATTTTTCGCGGGCGTATTTGTGCTGTACGGCATGCGCGGTCAATGGAATTTCATAACCTGGCTTTACTATTGACGGGTATGCAAAGTGATGCGATCGCGGTTCGTCGCGAAGTTGTAAACAAATGATTCGCGTAAAGGAATCGTCGCGCATAATGCAGACAAAATTCAAGGCATAAACACGATATGACCAAAATAAAACTTACAATAGAATACGTCGGCGCCGACTTTTGCGGCTGGCAAAGTCAAAAAAACGGCAATTCCGTGCAAGACGCGGTGGAGCGCGCCTTGGGCGGATACTTCGGCTGTGACTTTGTGCGCGTTTATGCCGCGGGGCGTACGGACGTCGGCGTACACGCTACGGGACAGGTGGCTCACTTTGTCGTAGACAAGCCCGTCAATTGCTACAAGCTGTGTTTGGGCGTAAACGTCGCGCTGCCTCCGAGCGTTGCCGTCACCTCAGCCGAGGTAGTTGACGACGATTTCGACGCTCGTTTTTCCGCCTTGTCCAAAACTTACTGCTACCGCGTGTACGTGTCGCCGACGCGCAAGCCCACATTGGACGTGAACCATGCGCAGATCTACAAGCCGCTGAACGTCCCCGCCATGCGCGAGGCTGCGTCGTTGCTTGTGGGCACGCACGACTTTGCCGCCTTTCAAAAGACGGGCAGCAACTTGAAGGGCACCGTGCGCACCGTAAACAGTTTTTCGGTGACGGACAACGGCGACGGTACGCTGTGTTTTACCGTCAACGGCAACGCCTTTTTGTACAATCAGGTACGCACGATGTGCGGTTTGCTGATAGAGGTGGGCAAGGGCAGGTTCGGGCTTTCCGACGTAGAAGCGATGCTTGGCGGAGTCAAGCTCAAATTTCGCACAATGCCCGCAAAGGGGCTTACGCTTCAACGCGTTTATTACTGAGCGCGGCTCGTAAAGGGGTGTAATATGCAAAACAAAAAGGAATTTGTCTGTCGGACGATTTTTTATCTGCTTATTGCGGCGACGATAGCCTGCGTTGTTGCGGCAAGCTGCTTGCTCGCGCGTTATCCTACGCTTGGTTACTGTCTTTTCGGCGGCGCGGGCGCTGCTGTTTTGGCGCAGCTGCTTACGGCTGTCGGAGTCACGCGGTCCAAGTCCGAAGTAAAGGTAAACGGCTACAAGCAGTGGGCTACGTCGATCATCGTTTTTGCGGCGATAACCGCGATAACGGCGCTTTTGCCCGCGATACTTATCCTCCGCATTGTGGACGCAGTGCAGCTGCTGACGCTTGCGCGCCGCTCCGAGTCGGACAAGTGACGAATATCGTTTTCCGAAGTCGTGTATATCCTTTTAGATATTGCGCAAACTACCTCCGAAAGACTAAATTCGGAGGTTTTTATATGAACAGATTTATCAAGGTCGCGGCGCTTGTTCTTATTGCGGCGTTCGGACTTTTCGCTTTTGCGGCATGCGGCTTGTCCAACAATCCCAAAAAGTCCAAGGAGGCGTTGGAAGAAAAGCAGTACACCGTGGAGATCATTATCGGCGACAACGATCCCGACGCGCAGGCGGAATTGGACAGTATGAGCGATGAAATGAGCATAACGGCGGGCGATCTTGTCGCAATGCTCGCCGCCTACAAGGGCGAGTCGGACGATATGCCGCAGGATTTCATTTACATCTATTACTTCAAGGACGGCAACGTTGCGGAAAAGTTTTGGAACGCCAACGGACAGCAGCTTGACGAACTGAAACAGGAGTATAAGACTGTCGAGGGCTTCAAGGTGGACAGAGCCGGTTCGGTGGTGTATTTCGGCACCGAGCAAGCCATTCGCGACGCTATGTAACTTTGCAAACCGTTATATGGGGTAAAAAAACAAGGACCCGTTTCGCAACAGGTCCTTGTTTTTTCAGTTTGCTTGTTTTGCGATACGCGCCCTTTTTCGCAGTATTTCGTGGTAGATAAGTACGGCTGCCGTCGGCGCAAGCTTTTGCAATAGCATTATATCGTAGAGGCAGCGAAAAGTAAACCTTTTCAATCGAATACGGGCAACGCCGTTTAGGCGCGCGGCAAAAAACCGACTTTCGTTGAGGAAGTCGGTTTCTTAAATGTAATTTGCTTTGCGGCGTGAGGTCTAAATCACCCATTCGCCGTCTCTGAACAGCGGCGTAACGCTTCCGTCGTAGCCGATGCCGTCGATGTCGATATCCTTTGTGCCCACCATAAAGTCCACGTGCTGCAAGCTTTGGTTCATTCCGTGAGCGGCGAGCTGTTCCGCCGACATATCGTTGCCGCCTTTGACGGTGGTGGGATAGCTTGCTCCCAATGCGAGGTGACAGCTGGCGTTTTCGTCAAATAGAGTATTGTAAAACAGTATTCCGCTCTCCGCAATGGGCGAGTGTTTGCCGATAAGCGCAATTTCGCCGAGGCTCAGCACGCCTTCGTCCGTCGTCAAGATGTTTTTCAGCGCGTCCAAGCCCGTCTTTGCTTTGTAGTCCGCAACGCGACCGTCCTTGAAGGTGATCTCGAAGTCGTCTATCACGTTGCCGTTGTTTACAAGGGGCAGTGCGTTAACTACCTTGCCGTCTATTTTGCGATTGTGCGGCGCGGTAAATATCTCTTCCGTGGGCATATTGGCGGTAAATGGCACGCCGTCCTGTCCAAGCTCTTCGGCGGCTATCCATTGATGATCCGTTGCAAGTCCCACGCGCAGATATGTGCCGCGCTTGTTGGTCATATGAATATATTCGAAGTTGTGCGCGTTGAGAAACTCCGCCCGACGGTGCAGTGTGGCGATGTGTTCTCTCCATGCTTGCGTGGGGTCGTCCCTGTCCAAACGCATAATATGCCCGATAGCGTCCCACATCTTGTCCACAGCCTTGTCGGAGTCCATATCGGGAAACACCTGTTTTGCCCAGGCTTTGGTGGGGATGGAAACTATCGTCCAACGCAGCAGATTGCTCATTGTAGCCGCGCGGAACTCTTTGTTGGCTTGCATTGCGGCGAGACTGCTTGCCTTCATCTTGTCGGGATCGCAGCCCTTCATTATGTTGGGATCGCCCGCGGAAATGCTTATCAGGCACACCTTGCGCTCGATACAGTATTTGTTGAACGCCATGGTGTAGTCGGGCACGTCCGAAAGCGCCTCTTTGCTTGCGCCGAGCATATTTATGCGCCCAAGCACCTCGTCGCGCCATTGCATATGCACGTATTTTGCGCCGAATTCGTACGCTTTTTCCGCTATCATATGGGCGAACTCCGCGCATTGAACATCGCAGCGGATAACCACCTCTTGTCCTTTCTGCATATTGGCGCCCACGCGTACGGCAAGCTCGGCAAATTTTTGCAATTGTTGTTGTGTAAGCATATATTTTCTCCTTTGTCCGACGCAAAAACGCGAGGATAATGTTCCGTCAAATGCGTCCGACTCTTTGCGATAGCCCAATTATACAATTTTGCCGCCGCAAAGTCAACCGTACGCCATTGCCAAACGTCGATTTTTGTAGTACAATAACATTGACGCAAACGGCGCGACGGCTATTTTGCTGTCGGCTATGCGCGCGTCAAGCATCGCACAAGGAGCAAAGTATTATGTCAACACTCAACCCCATCGCCACAGTCACTATGCAAAGCGGCAAAACCATCACGTTGGAACTGTATCCGACTATCGCACCCAACACAGTCAACAATTTTATCGCGCTCGCCAACAGCGGCTTTTACGACGGACTGATTTTTCATCGCGTTATTCGCGGCTTTATGATACAAGGAGGTTGTCCGCAAGGCACGGGCATGGGCGGTCCCGGTTATTCCATAGCGGGCGAGTTCCGTCAAAACGGCTTTTACGCCAACACTTTGAAGCATGAGCGCGGGGTGATAAGCATGGCGCGGGCAATGGATCCCGACAGCGCGGGCAGTCAATTTTTCATAATGCACGCCGACGCTCCTCATCTGGACGGCGCTTACGCCGCTTTCGGCAGGGTGACGGAGGGTATGGACGTGGTGGACGAGATCGCCGACGAGTACACGGACTATCGCGACAGACCCTACTCCGAGCAAAAGATAGCCTCCGTTCGCGTGGATACCCGCGGCGTCACCTACCCCGCCCCGGAAAAGCTTTGAGCAAACTTTGTTTCTTGACGTCGAACAACGTATTGCAATAATAATCCAACTATGTTATACTCTACACGTCGGAGGATATGGCAATAAACAATTTCGTATTTCACTAACGAACAAAAACGAGTGACGCGATCAAGTGCGGAAATTCGAAACAAACAAGTATTGGATATTGTCGATAGTATCGTCGTCGGATGCGTAAAGCGTCGCGGCATGACGGAAAAGCTGATTACACAGTATGATAAACCTTGCTTTGTTTTGGATAGCGTCAGATTGGAGTAGCGGCGATAAACAACGCGATAGTTTTTTATAATTGAGCAAGTTGATGTTCTATAAAAGGTTTGTCAATAAAAGCAGACCTGCATACTGTCGTCGTATGTCGCAATATCGGGCGAAAGCGATGACAAAAGAAAAATTTTTTCGATTAGTTTTATATATTTTAGGGGATTTTTGGATTTTTCTGTGTATTTATCAATAGGAAAATTTCGATACTTTGTTTTTTGTAAAAATTTTTGCGATTTTTGTTAAAGAAATGTTTAGCGGCAAAGTATTGAATATGCAAACGGTTTGAGGCGCACAAATGGCAGATTGGTCGGATTTCATTCAGCAGATCAAGCGGAACAACGACATAGTGGACGTGATAGGCAGCTATCTGGAACTGCGACGCAGCGGGGCAAATTTTATGGCGCGTTGTCCTTTCCACGGAGAAAAAACGCCCAGCTTCAACGTCAATCGCAGCTTGCAGATATACAAATGTTTCGGCTGCGGCGAAAGCGGCGACGTTATCAAGTTTGTGGAAAAATACGAGTCGTGCAGTTTCGTCGAAGCGTGTGAGATCCTTGCCAAGCGCGCGGGCATCCCGATGCCGGAAACGTCGGTCAATCGCGACGACAAGGAATATCGAGAGCGCAAAGCCAAGCGGGACGTCTATCTTGCCATTTGCAAGGATACCGCTAAATTTTATTGGCGCGTGTATCGCAGCGAAAAGGGACAGCTTGCCAGACGTTATATGCAGGGACGCGGTTTCGACGACGTCACCGTCAACAAATTCGGCATAGGTTATTCGCCCGACGGCTTTTCCTTGCCCAAGTATCTTGCCTCCGTCGGTTACTCTATGGCGGACTGCGTCAAGTGCGGCGTGCTGCAAAAGGGCAGACAGGGCGAAACGGACGCGTTGAGCGGCAGACTTATCGTGCCGATATTCAATATGCAGGGTCAGGTCATCGCGTTCGGCGGCAGAGGGATGGACGAATACACGATAGCGCACGGCAAGTACAAAAACACCTCGGAAACGCCTCTTTTTATCAAAAAAGACAATTTGTTTGCCGTCAACATCGCCAAGGAGCAAAAACAGCAAAGCGCGTTGCCCCATCTGGTGGTGGTAGAGGGCTATATGGACGTCATCGCGATGTATCAGGCGGGATTCAAGGGCGCGGTAGCCAGCATGGGCACGTCCCTCACCGAGCAGCAAGCCAAGTGGCTTTCGCGGCTTTCGGATACGGTGTACATTTGCTACGACGGCGACGCCGCGGGACAAAAGGCTACCGTTCGCGGCTTGGATATTCTGGACCGCGCGGGTCTCGAAGTGCGCGTAATGACCGTCCCGGAAAAGCTCGATCCCGACGAATACATCAAAAAATACGGCGCGGAGGCGTTTGACAAGCTTATCGATGACGCAATGCCCTTGCCCGACTACAAGCTGAAACTTCTTGAAAACGCGTTTCCCATCAACAGCAGCGATCCCGCTCAACGCAACAATGCGTTGCCAAAGTACGTCAAGGGGGCGATAACAATGCTCAAAAGCCTCGACGACGTACGTCAGGCGCGATACATAACGGCTGTTTCGCTTACCACGGGGTACAGCGAGGACTACTTCCGCCGCAAACTCACGGAAGAAAACGAAACCGAGCTGCCGAATATAACGGGCGACGAGCTTACGCAGGAGGACAAGGCAAAGTACTTTGTCGCGGCGTGCGTATTGCACGGCGAGGATTACGCCTCGGTAGAGGACAAGCCCTTGTGCAATTCGGCGTTTTTGTCCTCTTTGTACGATTATCTGTTGGACTGCAAATCCAAGGGCGCAAAGCCGTCGGTGGATATGCTGTATACGGTATGCCCGAACGCTTCCGAAGAACAGTATTCGTATATCATCGACGTGGATCTTTCCAAAGCCAAGCGCGAAGTCAACAAACGGTATTTCGAAGAGTGTAAACGACTCGTCACCGTGGAAAAGTTCAAGTTGCGCCGCGACGAGCTGTTGAAAAAGCTTAAAAAGGATCCGTCCGACGGCGATCTCCTCAACGAGCTTGCCGAGCTTAGCAAAAAAATAACCGACATCAGATAAGATTTAGGAGGAAATATGGAAATCACACAAAAGTATCTTCAAGATCTGTTGGACGACGTCAAAAGCGGCGGCGTGACAAAGATCTCCTTCGAGGATCTGGAATCCCGTTTGGAAAACACCGACCTCACTCCCGAACAAAATGCGGAAATATACCGCTATCTCGAACAAAACGGCATAAAGATCGTGGATACGTTCGACAAGGACAACTCGGCGCTGTATCGCAACATCGGCGACGTGGCGGTGGACGACCCCGTCAAGATGTATCTCAAAGATATAGGCAAAGTGCCGCTTCTTTCCAGCGAGGAAGAGGCGGAGCTTGCAAAGCGTATGTTGGAGGGCGACGAGGAAGCCAAGCAAAAGCTAAGCGAAGCCAATCTGCGTTTGGTGGTATCCATAGCCAAACGGTATGTGGGACGCGGCATGCTGTTTCTCGATCTCATTCAGGAGGGCAACCTCGGCTTGATGAAGGCGGTGGAGAAATTCGACTACACCAAGGGCTTCAAATTCAGTACATACGCCACCTGGTGGATACGGCAAGCCATCACCCGTGCCATAGCCGACCAGGCGCGCACTATCCGTATCCCCGTACATATGGTGGAAACCATCAATCGCCAGGTCCGCGCGCAGCGCGCATTGTTGCAGGAACTCGGACGCGAACCTACTCCGCAGGAGATAGCCGACTATATGGGTATCACGGTGGAAAAGGTGGTGGAGATACAAAAGATCGCTCAGGATCCCGTCAGTCTGGAAACGCCCATCGGCGAGGAAGAGGACAGCCATCTGGTGGACTTCATCGAGGATACCAAAGCGGCTCCGCCCAGCGACGTTGCGGCGCAGGCAATGCTGCGCGAACAGTTGATACAAGCGCTGCACAAGCTAACCCCGCGCGAAGAAAAGGTCATTCGCTTGCGTTACGGTCTGGACGACGGCAAACAGCGCACGTTGGAGGAAGTGGGCAAGGAATTCAACGTTACCCGCGAGCGTATCCGCCAGATAGAAGCAAAGGCGCTCCGCAAGCTTCGCAATCCTACCAAATCCAAAAAGCTGCGCGACTATCTCGACTGATGAGCAAAAGGTTGGACAAGCTGCTTGCCCTTGTCGGTAAATGCGAGGTGCTTGCCGACGTGGGCTGCGATCACGGCTACGTGGGCATAGAGGCTCTGCGTACGGGCAAAGCTCGTCGGGTCTTGTTCGTGGACGTGTCCGGGCTCAGTCTCGACAAGGCGCGCGCCAACTGCCCGCAGGAGTTTGCCGATCGCGCTCGATTTGTGTGTCGGGACGGTCTCGGCGACTTAAAGGCGGATTGCGCGGTAATTGCCGGTATGGGCGGGTTGGAGATCATCTCGATACTTGACCGCGCTCAATTTCCGCCCCCATATCTCGTTTTACAGCCCAATCGAAATCCCCGCGAGGTGCGCGATCGCCTTTGCGAGGGCTACGATATAACGTATGACGGCATGACGAGCGACGGAAAAATTTTTTACAATATGATCGTTGCCGAGCGCAGCGACAAGACGTCGGATCTTTCTCTTTTGGAGAGGGAATTCGGCAAAACAAATCTGTACTGTCCCACCGAGGACTTTCGCCTGTATCTCAACAAGGAACGGGCAAAACTTACAAAAATACTTAGTGGTTGCAGCGACCCGAAGGTTTCCGATAGACTTGCTCTTGTGGAACGGGCGCTGTCTGCCGTAGGAGGACAACAATGATACAACAGGAAATGCTAACATATCAACAGCTGGACGGAGAGCTCAATCGTATCGAGCGCGAGTTGAAGAAAAACGAAAATTTCGTCAAACGCCGTCAGTACAAAGCGGCAAGTCAGGAGTGCGAAGAATCCATCGCTCGTTTGGACGCGCGCGCTTCCGAGCTGAAAATCCAGCTGGCGCAAGCGCAGCAAACGGTGCAAAAAATCACGGAAGTGATAGAAGAACACTCCAAGGAAATAGGCAATCTCCAAGATGTGGACGAGCTCAATTATATGAACAAAAAGCTCAACGAGCAAATAAGCGAGCTTAACAACGCAGACAAGGAGATAAGGCGTATTTTGCGCGAGGGAGAGGAGATCGCGCAGGCGTTCGAGGAAGCAAGCGCAAAGCTGCCTCGTCTTGTGGCGGGCTATCGCAAGAGCGACGAAGAATTCAACAAAGCCGCCGCCGACGTCAAGCCCCGCGTCGCCGAGATCCGCGCCCGTCAGGCGGAATTGAAAAAGGCGATAGACGAAAACATATTCAACATCTACAAAAAAGTCGCCGACGGTGGGCTGTATCCCGTATTTGTGCCGTTGGAGGACGGCACTCGCTGCGGCGGCTGCCGAATGGAAATGCCCAAAGCGGCGGTGGACGCGCAGTTCGCGGGCAAGCCCTATATGCGTTGCGAACACTGCGGCAGAATAATCTTCAAAAAGGAATAACGTCCCCAAAACAAAACGGCGTCGCATTATTTGCGGCGCCGTTTTTGTGTCGGCTTATTTTCGGTTCTATAATATATGTTGGGGTATGACCAAATACGAAGAGGTCAAACGGAAAGATTTCAATCAAACTCCGCAATCGCGGACATGCGCCCGCGGCGCGCCACGTGCTTGTCAGCACCAAGCACGCTTTGCGTACTCGATTCCGCTGACACACGGGCGCGCCTTCTCCCACACAATTTTCGTAAACTCAAATTGTGCGGGTACCCTATTGTCCTTGTGGGGGTAAAGGGCGTGGCGCAAAAAGTCAATCACCACAGTGTGGTGTTGACCGCAGCCACGGCGGGGCGCAGTGGAACAAAAGCGCGCCCCGCTTCCTTA
>CANQCN010000038.1 GCA_947589685.1 uncultured Clostridia bacterium | reverse complement strand
CATCGGGCGACGATAGAGGGATAGTTGAAACAAGTCTTGTTTCCGGTATCGCTCTTCCACATCGTACGACTACGCAATTTTCGCTAGCTCAAATTGTGCGGGTACCCATTTGGCGATCCCGACTGCGTTGGTGCATTAGAAAAGCACCAACTTGCCCGCGCTCACGGCGAAGTGTCCACAGAACACGTTCGCTTGTCGTGGCGCGCCCCTCAACTCGCTACGCGTTTGCCAATGGGGAAGGTCTTTTGTTACTGTTGTAGACTGTGTCTCAGCGAAAAAAGGGGCGAATTTTGCTTATTGCTCGGAGTCGGCGGTTTTATCTTGCGAAGCTGCGGTTTGTTCCGCGTCGGCGGGGGCGGGTTCGGTTTTGGCGGAGCGTTTGCCGCGGCGAGACGCATCCATAGTCCAATGCAAAGCGCGGCTGAGCGGTTTGTAGAGCAAAAAGGTAATGACGCAGGTCGCGGCGGTCTTTATCACGTTGAAAAGCAACGTCCACCACAGCGCGGGCATCATCACGCTATGCTCCGTCATTCCGTAGACGGGCAGCAAAATGAATTGATTGCACAGCCACATTGCGCCGCAAAATACCAGACTGCTGATAAACAGGCTGAGAACCGCGCCCTTTTTGTTGCGACGGATCTTGTAGATCACGCCCGCGACGACAGCATATACCGTGCCCGAAATAAGATTTGAAAGCGGTCCGACCAGGTTGGTGCTTGTGCCCGAAATGAGCAGCTTTACCAATATTTTGACGATATTTACAGCCGCGCCCGTGATAGGTCCGTACATAAACGAAGCAAGCAACGTCGGCACGTCGGAAAAATTCATTTCCAGCCACGGCGTTGCGGGCAGCAACGGAAATTCCAGATACAAAAGCGCAACGCCCAACGCCGAGAAAAACGCCACGTGCGCCAAGTAAATTGCCGAGTGTACCGTTGTTTCGCGCCTTGACGGTTTTGCGATGGACGAGTTTGCAGCCGAGGCGCTTTTGGCGCGTCGCATTTTGCGCAAGGAAACGACTAACCATGCGATAATGCCATATTCGAGAGCAATAATTATCCCCAAAAGAGTGCCGACCAATGCGGCGACTTGATTGAAACACAACAAACTTGTCACAAAAGATACCTCCTTTTTTTGTTTTAAGCGACGTATCCAAGGAACGTTTCTTCCCCAAAGATCCCGCGAGGTCTTTTGCTCACATCAGAGCGCAAATAAAAATGCCCGCGTAGATCTACGGGGCACAATACGCAAAGTATATCGTTCTTTTCTCATCCGGACTGTACCGTCGGCGCGGGAATTTCACCCGCTCGGCGCAACCTGCATGCAGGAAGCGTTCATAGGCTTTCACTATCGGTGTGGAATTGCACCACGCCCCAAAGAATCTGTTGTTGTAATATCATTTTAGCACCGAAGCACAGATCGTGCAACTGTTTGAATACAAATTTTGCAAAATCAAAGTTCGGCAATTAAGTTTGCGATCTCACTGATTTTTCCGTTTGGCGTACATAAGATATACGATACGCGAAACAAGACGCTGCGACAGTATCCGTGAAAGCGAGCAAAGTATTTTGTAGCTTGCTCCGATGGCGGAAAAGGGCTTTACGCGGCGTTTGAGACATTGCTTGCAAATGTACTTGCCCGCTACACACGGTTTCATTCCATGTTGTTCGTCGTGTTCCATTTTGGCTACGGACGCAGAAATACGTCCGTCGTACTCTCTGTCGCCCAGCTCGGACTTTTGCCGCGCGGCAGTAAAACCCGTCGCGATGTCGCCGGGCATAATCGCCGTAACGCTTATCCCATAGGGACGCACCTCGTTGGCAAGCGCCTGAGAATAGGAGTTCAACGCCGCCTTCGACGCGGAATAAAAAGCTTGAAAAGGTATCGAGATAGCTCCCGCAACGGAGCTTACGATAACTATTCGTCCGTGTTTTTGCAAACGCATTGCGGGCAACGCGGCTTTAACGGCATTTACCGAACCGAAAAAGTTTACGTCAAACTGCCGTTTGGCGTCGTTGAGATCGGTAAATTCCACCGCGCCCGAAATACCGAATCCCGCGTTGCACACCAAGATGTCTATCTGCCCTTCGGAAGCAAGTACGCCTTGAAACGATCTTGCAATCGCGTCTTCATCCGTAACGTCGCACACCATATGGCGCGCCGTGTGGGTCACATCGCTGCGGCGACTCATTTCGTATACGGTAACCCCCGCGCGCTGTAACGCCTCGACCGCAGCTAAGCCTATGCCGTCGGAGCCGCCTGTAACAACGGCTACTGTTTTGGTTTTTACTTGCATAGTTTGTTTTCTTTGAGTACTTTGTATATGATCTCGGTCGCTTCATCGATCAGCGGCTCGGTGTGCGTTGCCATAAGCGACGTTCTGAGCAAACACTCATGCGGCGCGGTCGCCGGAGGCAGCGAGCTGTTGACATAAACGCCTTCGATGTAAAGCTGCTTTGCTATCGAGGGCGTTTCTGTTGTTTCGTAGGTGTAGATTATGATGGGAGTTTCGCTCATACGGATTTTTATCCCGCGCTCTGTTAATTTGTTGCGAAAATAGGAGGAAATGTGATGCAAATGTTTCGGTTCGGAATAATTGTCAATATTCTACCAAACTCTTTGTCAAATTGAATACTTGTTCGTTGAAGCTCTTTTTCTTGGCAAGGGCTTCGAGCATATCTTCGTCGAACACGACGTCGTTTTTTATGCCGATAACGCGATCCGTTTTGCCTTCCGCAAGACATTTGACGGCAAGCGCGCCCATCATTATGCCCAATTTTCTGTCGTAAACGGTGGCGTCGCCGCCGCGTTGAAGATGACCGAGGATCACGCTGCGTACGTTGAGATCGGGCAAACGCTGCAAAAGATCCTTCATTACCTTGTCCGCCTTGTGACCTTTTTCCAACGTTCCGTCAAAGCGAATTCCCTCCGAAACGAGGATAATGTTGTCCGTTTTGCCGGCGGAGAGATTGTGCGCGATCTTTTTTGCAAGCAGATCCGCGTCGTAGGGCTTTTCGGGTATGCACACCGCTTCCGCGCCGCATGCAAGCGCGGCATAAAGTGCGATGTCGCCGCAGTCGCGTCCCATAACCTCCACCACGCAAGTGCGTTTGTTGCAGCTCATTGTGTCGCGCAATTGGGTTACGCAGTTTACAACAACAGCCACGGCGCTGTCAAAGCCCAGCGTGTAGTCGGTGTAGGCAAGGTCGTTGTCGATAGTGCCGGGAATGCCTATCACCTTGATACCGTACCCCGTACTAAGCGCCTTTGCGCCCTGAAAACTGCCGTCGCCGCCTATCACCACAAGCCCATCTATGCCGTATTTTTTGAGAGTGGCAACGGCTTTTTGCTGTCCTTCGGGAGTTTTCATTTCCGCACAACGCGCCGTACCCAGCACGGTGCCGCCGCGATGAACTATGCCCTCGACGCTTTTTGCGGTAAGCTCTTCCGCCACGCCGTCGATCAACCCTTGATAACCGTCGTGTATTCCGTAAACGGTCAGTCCCTGCGACAACGCGCAACGAACCGTTGCGAAAACAGCCGCATTCATGCCCTGCGAGTCGCCGCCGCTTGTCAAAACTCCGATTTTTTTCATAAAGTATCTCCTTGACGCGCCTTGTCGGATCGATTTCCGACTGCGTTACGCACAAATTTTCCGTTGTAACAAAGCCCCGCCTTGTCGTAATAAGCAAGACGCTTTTGCAAACGTATGTAAAAATCCTTTCTGCGCTTGCTCCATGCGCATTCGGCAAGCGCGTCCAACCTCGGCAAAATGTTGAAAAACAGCTGTTCCTCGTTTTCCACGCGCTGCGTCCAGATCGCGCCCTCTATGCCAAGAACGTTGTCTCTGTCCGCCTTGCGTATGCCGCGAAACGGCTTCAAGCCGAGAACGCCTTTCATTGTCGCGACGTTGTAGTCGTGGTTGAAATTGACCTTTTTGCGGGGCGATACGATGAGGGGACGACCCGAAACAGTTTCGTAAGACGCGCGACGATGTTTGGTCGCGGTCCACAACTGACTTACGACGCGTTTGTCGGTATTTTTCGTCACGCCGTCGTTGCGGATGATGACGGTTTTGCCCTTTTCTTCGAGGTGGACGCGAAACATCTCTATCATATGCGTTTGCAGCTCTTCGAGACTGTCTATGCGAAGATCCGCCATGCGCTCGCGACACAGCTTGCAGTTGCACCACCTGTCCTTTGCCACTTCCTCGCCGCCCAAATGGACGTAGCGCGACGGGAAAAGCTCGCAGATCTCGTCCAACACATCGTTGACGAATCGGTACGATTTGTCGTTGCCGGCGCAAAGAATATCCTTGGATGCGGACCACTTTTTGCGTACCTCGGACACCGAACCCGTGCAGCTGAGATCGGGATAAGCGGCGATCGCCGCCACAAAGTGTCCCGGAAGGTCGATTTCGGGGACGATATCCACGTTTCGCGCGGAGGCATAAGCGACAAGCTCTCGTACGTCCTGCTTGGTGAGATAGCCCTCGTGAGGCACGTCGTCCACGTACGTTTCGCCGTTGCGGTTGACCTCGGAGCCGAACCGCCTGCTTGCTATCTCTGTGAGCAATGGATATTTGTCTATTTGCAAGCGAAAACCTTGATCGTCCGTCAAATGCAGGTGCAACACATTGAGCTTGACCTGCGACATCACGTCCACCAACGTTTTCAACACGTCCAAACCGAAAAAGTGACGGGCAATATCCAGCATAAATCCGCGATAAGCAAAACGCGGGCTGTCCTCCACGTAACCGTCCGCGCAGGCTATTCTGCGCTGCTTTACGTCTAGGTTGAATATCTGTCTCAGGCTCTGCACGGCGTAAAACGCGCCCGCCTTGTCAGAGGAGGTGACCGTTGCAATGCCTCTGTTTATCATAATGACGTAGCCCTCGGCGGGCAACGCCGCGTCCTTGGAAAAAATGATCTGCGCTTCCGTGATCACATCCGTAAATTGCAAAAAGAAGCCGCAGCTTTCGTAAACCAGATCGGCAAGCATCTCCGCCTGGGCGATGAACTCGCTGTCGCAAAACATCTTGGCGTTGCCGTTGATGGCAAAGCTGCCGCTGACGTTTTCGGACTTTTGGGGAATAGGTAATATCTTCATTGAATCCTCTGAAAGGTAAAAAAGCTTAGTCAAGTACGAGTCGCGCTTTGTGAGGCGCAGTTCAGCCAAAAGCTCGTACACAGATATTTTAACACAAACGCGTGCTTTTTACAACTTTATTGATGTAACTTTCAAACTTGCCGTTCATTTTTTGCCGCGGCTACGCGCTTTGAGAACAAAATAGTATAGAAAATACAGGGTCTATAAATGTTGGCGTGCGATCTTGTAACGTTTGCGGCAAGGGTGTTCGGTGCAAAACAATCTGCAACGCAGAACGCCGCACAAAGCGGATCTTGTCGCCGCTAAATTGTGAAACGTGATATATAATTTATTAAAATATGTTCGACCTTGTTCTACCGAAAGCGCAAATTGCAACAGCGGCTCTCGCCGAAAGGCGAAAGCCGCTGTCGATATTTTTGATAAGCTTTCAGACGAGTCAATTTTCTTTTTCGTTGTTGCGCGAGCGCACGGTGTGGCGCGCGACGCGTTTGAGCTGAATTACGAGAAATACAGCGCCCACCGCCACTGCCACAGCCAACACGGTCCAACCCAATATGGGCTTGGCGTCCACGCCCGTGGAACGCGCATAGTTCCAGGCGGTGACGACGTCGTGATTTTTGTCGCCGAAGTCGCGCATTACACCGAGACTGTCCAAGTTGCGATAATTGTCGGCGTTTGTCTGCGCGCTTTCAAATGGGTAGCGCCAATTGCTGTGACTGATCTCGTCATAACTGACGATCTCGTCGCCGTCGAAATAGCTGTTGTGAAAGAAATACAGCTCGAACTCCTCCCAATCGACAAAATCGCAGTCCTCTTGCTCGATTTTTTCCATTATGTACTTCGGCTTTTCCGCATTCGGGTCTTCTGCGACGTCCCAAAATTCGGGCGCGTACACAACGTAATCACGCGCAAGCACCGCACACGCGCGAGGGTCGTCCTTGATCGCCTGCGGTTTGACCGCCGCAGAGTAGCCGATAGAATACATATTGGCGGCAGCTACCTCCGGGCGGTTGAGATAGTTGATAAAGAGCCTGATCGCGTCCATATGCGTCGGGTCGCACTTTTTGGGCACCACCCACCCGTCGAACCAAAGGTTGCCCGTACTGTGCGGAAGATAGTATCCCAACTCGTAGTCGTCCAACTCGTCGTTCCAGCTCTCTTCCACGGCATACATAGCGTCGCCGCTCCAAGCAAGGTCCACGTAAGCGTTGTCCGCAAGCAGGTCGTCCTTGCCGAAATCCACCTCGTAGCCGAACAGTTGATCTTTTTGATCTATCAACGCTTGCTTTACCTCTTCCAACAGTCGATCGTCCACTGCGTTTATCAGTTCGCTTGCGGACATATCGGCATAAGCCTTTCCTTCGTCGTTGGTCAAGCCGTCGAGGCGTCCGCTTTCCAAAAGGTAAAATACAGTGGCGGCATAGCTGTCGCGGATACTGTCCTTCAACAAAATTTTGCCCGCAAGCTCGTCGGCAAGGGGAATAATGTTGCCTTCGGCGTCGCGTTTGCCGCTGTCGTTGAACAAAATGCCCCAATTGGCGTTGTTGAGCGTTTCCTCGTCGTAGATCTGCATACCGCGAAATTCTTCCTTGTTGTACAGTATGCCCAAGGTGCCGTACATATAGGGCACAAAGTAGTCGGTCATTCGGCGGGTCTTGCCGTAGTCGTCGCTGGACTCGTTGAGTACTTCTATACTGCCGAAGGTTTCGTTGACCTTGTCGCAAATGCCTTGCTCGACGTTGCCGCTGTTGTGAACGTACTTGGAGCGATCGACGTTGGCGGAGAACTCGTTGACGTACGCGTCCTCGTCAAAGTAATTCATCGGCAACAGCATATCCATTTCGATAAGCTTTTGTATCGCGTATTCGCTGGGGCACACCACGTCCACGTTGCTGTCCCCCTTGGTGAGGCGTGTAAGCATCGTTTCGTTGGTGTCGAACGTGACGTAGACTGTTTCCAGCTTGCGACCGGTGACATCTTGGTAGTAGGCTTCGAAATCGTCGAGTTCCTCGTCGAAGATGTAGTCCGCCCAATTGTATATCACCAGCTTGTCCGTTTCTTCCTTTTTGCAGGCGGCAAGCGCGCTGAGCATAAACACGGCAATCAAAACGACGGAAACAAAAGAAAGAAATTTTTTCATTTTGCCATCTCCTTTTGCGTACGTTTGATGTTCATCAGCAACAGCAGCGTAAACATAACCACAAAGAATATGCTGAACACCGCAAACCAGAACGGCTCCAAGGATTTGACGCGCGCGTCCTCGTAAATATAGGTGGAAAGGGTCTCGATGCCCGTGTCGCCCTTGTTGAACTGCGTGATGATAAAGTCGTCAAGACTCAACGTAAACGCCATTGCAAAGCCGCTGATAATGCCCGGCATTATGTAGGGAAACACTACTTTTATCATAGCGACAAAGGGATTGGCGCCGAGATCCAACGCCGCCTCGTACATATTGGGGTCCATACGCTGCAAGCGCGGCAAAATGGACAGTATCACGTAGGGCGTGCAAAACGCCACGTGCGAGATGATGAGGCGCGTCATTCCCTGCGGGAAAATAACGGAAATGAAATCGGTAGCGAAAAACACCATAAGGCTGACCGCCATGACGACTTCGCTGTTTATCATAGGCAGTTGATTGACGGTGAGGACGACCTTTTTTGTTCTGCGCCCCAACGCAAAAATGCCTATCGTGGAAAACGCGCCCAACACGGTGGAGATCACGCTGGCGGATACGGCAAGTATCGCAGTGTTTTTCAGCGCGTCCAACAATCCCGCGTTCTGTTCGGGATCGAACAGCGTTTTGTAGCTGTCAAAGGTGAAACCGTTTGAAAAGGTGAAACGACTCGTGCCGGAGAAGCTGAAAACGATGATCAAAAATATGGGCAGATACATCAGCGCCAGCACCAGACCGAGATAACCGTCGGCGCAGATACGCGCAACGAGCTTGCGTTTTTTCATAATACGCTCTTCACCTCCTCGTCCTTGCTTGTAAGGTTGACGAACACGTTAGCCACAACTACCAACACCAGCATCACAAGACTCATCACGCTGCCCACGCCGAAGCTGTTGGTGGCTTTGGAAAAGTGCATATTGATCGCGTCGCCGAACAGAAATATCTTGCTGCTTGAAAGTATCTCCGAAATGGCAAATGTGGATATGGCGGGGATAAACGTCATCGTTATCCCGCTGACTATGCCGGGCAAAGACAGCGGCAAAACGGTTTTGAGCAAGACGGTAAGCTTGTCCGCGCCCAGATCCTCCGCCGCCTCGATGTAGCTGTGGTCGATACTTACCAGCGTTGTGTGCAAAGGCAAGATCATATAAGGCAGGTAGTTGTACACCATGCCGAACAGCACCGTCCCCATACCCAAAGGCACGTCCAAAGCCATAAAGATAGCCTTGGTGGAAAGGGTGCGGATAAGAAAGTTGACCCACATCGGCAAAATGAACAGCAACACCAACACGCGATTGCTCGCGTGATACTTTGCCAGCAAATAGGCGCACGGGTAGCCGATAACAAGGCATATCAATGTCGTCACCAGCCCGATGATGAGCGAATTGCCCAATACCGTCAGTCCGCCGCCCGCGTCCGAAAAGAACTCGGCAAAGTTTTGAAAGGTAAATTTGTCGCTTTCGTCCAAAAACGCGTTGATGAGTATCAGCACCAACGGCACCACCACAAACAACAACAGAAATATCATATACGGGTAGGCAAAAGCGCGCCGCGTAAAGCGAAACTTAAACTTCTTCATCCTTTACCTCCTCGATGATAAGCTTGTCGGGGGCGATCTTGATACCGACGCGGTCGTCGATGCTCCACTCGTAGTCGTTGTCCACAAAGAAATCGTAATAGGTGTCGGCGCGCACTATGTACTGCCAATAGCTGCCCTTGTAGATAGCGGAAATTATCGTTGCGCCTATCGTGCCGTCCTCTTCGTCGTCCGTCAGCTCCACGTCGTCGAAGTCTACCTTTACGCGCACCTTGGTGCCCTCAGGCAGATCGGAAACGCATGGAAACTTGCCGTCGCACAGATACACCACGTTGGACTCCCACATTTCTCCTTCCAACTCGTTGATGAGGCGGGATTTGTGCATTATGTGGAAGTCGAAGGGCTTGATGTACAGACCGATAGTATCGCCCGCTTTTACTTCCACGTTGTCGTGAATGACGATTTCGTTGCGTTCGTCGCCGTGCGTCAAAGCCGTGACTTGATAGTGATCGCCCTTGAACACGCAGCTCAGTACATCCGCCTCGATAAGGCAATTTGCGTCCTTCGTGGGAACGATCTTGATGTCCTCAGGGCGCACGATGACGTCTATCGGCTCGTTGAACTTGAAGCCCTTGTCGACGCATTCGAATTTGTGACCGGAAATATCCACGCAGCAGTCCTTGACCATCGTGCCCGACAAGATATTCGATTCACCGATAAAGTCCGCCACAAAGGCGTTTGCGGGCTCGTCGTACACCTTGGTGGGGTTGCCTATTTGCTGAATTTCGCCGTCTTTCATCACGACGATGGTATCGGACATTGTGAGAGCCTCTTCCTGATCGTGCGTTACGTACACAAACGTGATGCCCAACTGCTTGTGCATCTGCATAAGCTCCAATTGCATATCCTTGCGCATTTTGAGGTCCAACGCGCCCAAAGGCTCGTCCAACAAAAGCACCTGCGGCTCGTTGACAAGGGCGCGCGCAATGGCGACGCGCTGCTGCTGTCCGCCGCTGAGACTGTTGACGGCTCTGTGACCGTAGTCTTCCAGATCCACCATTTTGAGGGCGGCGTTCACCTTGTCGGAAATTTCCTTTTTGGTGAGATGACGCATTTTTTGCACCGTTACGCCCTTGGAATTGACCGTCGGTTCGCCGTCTGGAACGGTTTTCATTTTAAGTCCGAACGCGATGTTGCCGAATACGTTGAGGTGAGGAAAAAGAGCGTATTTTTGAAATACCGTGTTGATATTTCGCTTGTGAGGCGGCAACATAGTGATGTCCTCGCCGTTGAAAAGGATAGTTCCGCTTGTGGGTTGCTCGAACCCCGCGATCATCCTCAACGTGGTCGTTTTGCCGCAGCCGCTGGGACCAAGAAGCGTAACGAACTCGCCGCGACGTATGGTGAGGGAAATGTTTTTCACCACGGGCTTGTCGCTGTAACTTTTGCTGACGTTTTTGATTTCGATGATTTTGTCGTCCATAGTTGCCTCCTAAAAGTTTGACGGGGTAGCTACCCACAAAACTCTGCTTTCTTCTTTTTTTGTGTTTTCGATAAAATGCTGCCGCGCTCCGTTGACGGAAAAAGATTCGCCCGCGCCCACACGATAGACCTCGTCGCCGACGTGCAATTCCACCGCGCCGTTGAGAACATAGCCGAACTCCTCTCCCTCGAAGGGGTAACGCACGGCGCTTTTTTCGCCTTGCTTCAAAGTGAGTATGATAGGCTCCATTTGCTTTACCTGCGAATCGGGAATAAGCCAGGTGCTTGTGCCGCTGCCGTTATCCGACACAAAATAGTCGGCGGGAACGTACACCACCTGACGGGTCTTTTCCTCGGAAAAAAATTCCGGCAAGGTTACTCCGAGAACGTTGAGAATATCTTCCAGCGTGGCGATGGACGGCGAACAAAGATCGTTTTCCAATTGGGAAATGTATCCCTTGGTAAGCTCGGTGCGCTGAGCCAGCTCCTCCTGCGTAAGATCCAACTGCAAGCGGTATTGTTTTATTTTTCGACCTATTTCCACCATTTGCGACACTCTCCGTAATAAAAATACCCTTTGGCTAAACCAAACCTTATTTACGCTACTGCCGCATTGCACGGCGCAAGCACGACGGCTTGCATATAGGAAATAAATTTTGTTTGCCAAGGGCAACGTCAACAGTATACAACCGCGATTAAGCAATGTCAAACATTTTGATTAACATTTCTAAACAAATTTTACTTTTGCTAAGATTTTTGTTTAGTACACGATCAAAAACGCCTAAAAAAAGATAAAAACAGGGCAAAACTACAAAATCGTCGTACCGACGGGGCGCAAAGAAAGCGAATACACCTTGTCCGCGCCGTAGCGGGCGGTAGCGGCGGAGATGAAATTTGCAAAATATTCGGACGGGACCGCGCACAGCACCGTGCCCGCAAAACCGCCTCCGTGTACGCGCGCGCCGCAAGGACACGCTTGGTGCGCAAAGCTTATTATGTCGGCTATCGCGGTGTCGTTGTCGTCAACGGCGCAGTTTTTGAGCTGCGCGAGACTGCTTGCGCCGGAGTCGTTTATCAAATCGAGTACGGAACGGACAAACTCGGCGTTTCCCTTTGCCGCGGCAATAGTATCGGCATTGCCGAGACGTGTTGCGCGGATAAGATCGCTCATTTTTTCCACGCGGGCAAGCTCTTCGTAAAAATGCTTGGCGCGCAAAACGGCGCGTTCGCCCACGTCGCGCTCGACGTTGCGATAGTCGGCAAAGAATTCGTCGGGGGACACCTCTATCAGACGGCGCTTGCCGAAGCGAGCCGCTACCGCTTGCATATCGGCGGGGATAGCGGCGTACAGATCGGACAAACGGGAGTGACTTGCGCCCGTGTTGATGAGCGCAAAAGAAACGCCTCCGAAAGCCGTTGGCAACGTTTCGTAGCGCAGATCGTCGGCGAAATCCAACTGCACCGCCCCTCCCACGGCGATCACGCTTTGATCCAACAGTCCGCAAGGCTTGCCGAAATAGACGTTTTCCGCATATTGCCCCGCGCGGGCAAGGACTTCGGCGGGAATGCTTTCGCCGTTGAACAGGGCGGATACGATCTTGCCCACGGTAAGCTCGAAAGCGGCGCTGCTGCTCACCCCCGCGCCCGAAGGCACTGCCGAATCGGTGTAGGCGTCAAAGCCGCCCGCAGCAAAGCCGTGTTCGCGAAGATAACGCACCACTCCCTTGACTAGACCCGCGCTGCGCCCGCAAGGAGCGTCGTCATTGACGGAGACGCTTATCATATTGCGATTTTTGCCGACAATGCGTATCGCGTCGGAGCCGTTGTCGCAAAACGCCGCGACTATGTCCAAGTCGACCGTAAAGGCGATGACCTTGCCGCCGTTGTGATCCAGATGATTGCCGATAAGCTCTGCCCGACCGGGCGAACTGCACAAATATGCCGAGCCGTGACCGAAATATCGCCGAAAACTCGCCAACACATCGGCATAACGGTTGAATTCGGCAAGTTTGCGCTTGCCGTACAGTTGAACGAAACGTCCCGTAACGTCATTGGGGGAAGAATACTTTTGCATAGGTTCAGATGAACATCGCAAGATAATGCGGAATGGTAAATTTACCGTCGGATACGCCGAGATTGGCGCCGACAAGCTTGTAGGACAAAGGCGGAGCCCAATTGCGCAAAAATTCGTTGAGGGAAAGGGTGCGCCCGCTTTTGCTTTTTACTTCGATAGGAACGACGGCTCCGTTTTGCTCGATCAAAAATTCTATCTCTTGCGAATTGTCGCCGTTTTTGTAATAGTTGAGCTTGTAGCCTCTTTTGTTCAGCATATCAAAAATAAGATTTTCGTAAATGCCGCCTTTGGCAGGACCTGTAAGCGCGTCGTTGACAAGCGCCGTTTGCGTTTCAAAGCCGTACATAGCGGTAAGCAAACCTATATCGGTGACGTACACTTTGAATTGAGCGGGCTGCTCGTAAGCCACAAGGGGCATCAACGGAACGGAAACGTTGCAAACCTTGCTTATCATACCGGCGTCGATAAGCCAATCGAGCGCATTTTGATATTTGCGCGTGCTACCGTTTGCAGATACGGCAGAATATCGAAACTTGGTGTACTCCTTGGCAAGTTGGCGCGGAACCGACCAATAACAATCGCGAATTTTTTGTCTGTTGTAGATACCTGCATATTTTTTTATGTCCGTTTCGTACTCTTGCAATATCGAACATTGCTCCTTGTAAACGGACTGAAAGCTGCTTGTTTCGAAAAACAAGTTTACAACTGCCGGCATACCGCCCACAACAAGATATTCGCGCATAAGTCTGTGCAATTTTTCGTTGAGCGAAAAAGGTATCTTCGTAGCCGTGGTAAAATATTCTTTCAACGCGGCGACTGCGTTTTCATCGTAACCGTACGCCCACAAAAATTCTTCGAAATCCAGCGCGTACATATCCAATTGCCGCTCGTAGCCGACGGGAACGGAAACGATCTCTTTGTAATGCAGACCCAAAAGCGAACCGGAGCTTATTACATCGTAGCGACCGTCCATTGCAAGAAATTTGATCGCGGTACGCGCGTTGGGGCAATGCTGTATTTCATCGAGAAATATCAACGTGTCGCCTTCCGCAAAACTAATGTTCGGAACATACAAAGACATTCGCTTGTAAATTTCCGACGCGCTGAGGTCGCCTTCGAATATCTGCTTGTATTCGGGATGTTCGTAAAAATTTATTTCGATAACGCTTGAATAGTTGTCTTGTCCGAATTTGCGTATGATAAAAGACTTGCCCACCTGGCGCGCGCCCTTAACAAGCAAGCACTCTTGTTTTTTGCTTTTCTTCCACGCCAAAAGCATATCGTATATTTTGCGTCTTAGCATCAACGATCACCTCCCGTTACATATACATTGTACACCACCGTCGGCGAAAAATCAAGGGGTTGCAGCAAATTTGACGATCGTTTCGACAAAACTTGCAGCGAATTTGACAATGATATACGCAAAACTTGCAGCGAATTTGACAATCGCTCGTGCGGTCGCGCTCAAAAAGGGGTCGCTCGCATATCCCCTGCAAAAAGGCTTCACTGCGTGTGCCACACCGTTTAGCGACATTGTTACAACTTGGTGTGGCACACTTGTTGCAGATTATTTTGCATGGGGACATACTCGCTCGTGGTGGAACAAGGACGGACATTGGTTAGACGAGCGGGCTTGTTACCGTTCGGAGTGAAATTAACCGTCCCCGTCAATTGCGCGAAACAAGTTGAGGGGCGCGCCACGAAAAGCGAATGTGTCCTGTGGACACTTCGCCGTGAGCGCGGGCAAGTTGGTGCTTTTCTAATGCACCAACGCAGTCGGGACCACCAAATGGGTCCCCGCACAATTTGAGCTTGCGAAAATTGTGTGGGAGAGGACGACCCGCCTGTCAGCGGTACCGACCGCATTGTATG